>DBCW01000174.1:10170-26918 GCA_002293265.1 Eggerthellales bacterium UBA948 | reverse complement strand
AGAGAAAGTAATTCTCACGCAGCATTTCATAGATATTATGTTTGGCAAACAGCTCATTGATCTCCGACCCGCTCAAACCTTTGTTGGCTCTATAGAGCTCTGTTGCCCATACAACAAAGTAATCAACTTCATCCAACTGTGTATCCACAATGTCACCTATTTGCAGCATAGTTAAACCACTTCAGGATAATCGTAACTCCCCTTAGCCTGCTCCTCCTCAAAGAGCTCTACAATAAGCGGAGTTGAAAACAGCGAGAGACCAATGTCATCATTAATAAAATCAGCATAAACTTGCGACTTATAAAACTTCCGCATCACATCAACTGTTTCACCACCCGAACGATGTTTTAGCAAAGCGATAATCGCCGGGAGTCGCGCTGCAAGATATGCTGGTGTAGAGCTACTCATCAGACATCACCTCAGCATTGATAAAGGTTAATACATCTAAAGCAGATTGAGCAACAAAAACATATTGGTCATAAGTTTTATTGACTTCAAGCTCTATCAATGCGGCTGATCTACTTAAAGTTCCATCAAGATAA
Organism: Eggerthellales bacterium UBA948; assembly: GCA_002293265.1. Taxonomy (GTDB): domain Bacteria; phylum Actinomycetota; class Coriobacteriia; order Coriobacteriales; family UBA8131; genus UBA8131. The sequence continues at coordinate 26,376 of DBCW01000174.1, read as the reverse complement.
AGATTTACAGTTCTGATAACTCTGTCATCAGCAACTGGTCCTACTACAATGTCATAACTTTTCCCGTTATATGTACCAGTTCTGTGTGCTGCGATAAAATCCAACCACTCTCCATTAATTGAGTTGAATCTAAGGATTTCTAGATGTTTGGCAGCATCGAGATCAATTTCATATGTTGAGACGGTTGCCACACCATTTCGTCTTACCGATGTGACCCTAGTGGCAAAATCTGCTGCCTGGCTATGGTTTGTTGTTGTATAAAAACCGCGACCAAAATCTAGCTTGTCTCTACTGTGAAGCAGATCCGGCTTTTCTATGGGCATATTGCTGCCATGGTAGACTTTCATGTACTCAACTTTCAACACCCAATTACTACTTGGAAAAGGCATCTACTAGAAAGTAATATTAACATACGAGAAACTATTCTATAGCCAGCAGGTGCCATTTGCTTACATGATAGAAGATATTGATCCCAGACAACAACCGCTGCCCAGGATCAATATTTCACATAAACTCATCATAGTTTGGTTAAATCAACACAGACAATTCCTCCAGCAACCTAAGATAGTCCTTCTTATAACCATCTGCATCTCTCCCAAGATTGTCCTCAGCCAACTCAATTGCTTTGTCAATTTGAGCTTTCGTTGCATCATCCGGATGCCTTAGTATTTCTCCAAAGAGCGCTACTGAGCTGGCAAAGCCAAAGTCATTGGTGTTTTTGGAAGAAGCCTCATAGGCATCCGCATCAACGCTTAGCAACTGAGATATGCTATCACCCGGATCCTTATAGCGTATGTTCACTTTAAACGGACTTGCTTTGTCGTCGATGATGTCCAACTCAAAGAGTACTATTACGTCTGAACCTACACCTATCTCCCCTGCGTCTTTGCTGTCATCCTCAAAATCTTCATTATCCATAACGCGATTCTCGTAGCCTATGATACGATATGATCTTACAGCTTCGGGATCAAACTCCACATTGGCCTTAACATCATCGGCAACTGTAAAGAGATTTGAGCCTAGCTCGCTCACAAGTACTTTTTTTGCGCTTTCTTGCGAATCTATGTATGAGTAGTTACCGTTACCGTTTGTAGCCAGAGTTTCCATGATGTCATCGCGGATGTTGCCGGTTCCAAAACCGATCACGCTTAGATAAAGCCCGCTGTCTCGCTTGTCACTGATGAAGCGCTTTAATTTGTCCGTATCTGATATGCCCACATTGAAGTCTCCGTCGGTTGCCAGAATTACGCGGTTATTGCCGCCTTCAATAAAATTGTCGGATGCAAGTTCGTACGCTGTTTCAATACCGGCAGCTCCGGCTGTTGATCCACCTGCCATTAGATCGTATATTGCATTGTTTATACGGTCTTTTTTTGATCCATCTACTCCTTCAAGAACAATGTCTGAGCTTCCGGCATAGGTGACAATAGACACTCTATCGTTCTTGTCTAATGTACCTACCAGCTGCGAAAAAGCATTTTGCAAAAGCGGCAACTTGTCGTAAGAGTCCATAGATCCTGAAGTATCTATAAGAAAAACCAGGTTGCTTGGCGGCAGATCTTCTTTAGCGATATCTTCAGTCTTCACTCGAATAAAAGCTATCTGCTTATCTTCGTCAAAAGGAGAAGTGCCCAGCTCTGTGTATATGGCAAATGGGCTGTCATCGCTGAGGGCAAGTTTCGTGTCAAAGTCAAAGTAGTTGATCAATTCCTCTGTTCGCACAGAGTCAAATGGCGGTAGCTGTTCGTCTTCAATGTATCGCTTAGCGTTGGTATATGACGCGGTGTCTACCTTTAGCGAAAGAGTGATCTCGGGGCTTTGGGCTGCCTTTCGCTCGCCACCCTCAATGATTTCTAAATACTGCTCTCCTCTATAGGAATAATCGCTATTTGGGGCAGACGCAGAGGATATGCTTTCAGAAATTTGAGCATCTGTTTGCCCTTGCATAGGCACGCTACATCCTGTGACCAAAAGCGCTACCGTTAGCAAGGTTACTACTGCAATTGATAAGGCTTTTCTTTTTTCTTTCTTCATCAAACTCATCCCTTCGTTTTATTGTGATTGCTCGGTTCACAATAAAAACCCACGCGGCACCCCAAACATTACAATTTTTACAAATTATTTTCTGCCTCAGTGATGCTGTGGTAAATAATCACTAGCGTCTTGATGTCATTTTTGCAGCTAAGAGTATATTTCCGACTTTTACTTTCAAAAGCAATTAATTTGTACTCATCGCGTAATTTTGCCGGAACCGGCGTGCCATTGATGATGATCTCGTCCATGTCTTGCTTTAAGCCATTGTTGTTTTCTGAGTCACGTATAGTGAGAACTGCATCGTCGTAGAGACTGTTATCTAGTTGATAGATGGTCTCGCCGTTGTCAGTATTTACGCCTGCAACACTAAACTGCGCCGGCAAATTGAATCCAAGTTCATGGATGGCATTATTATCAGAAGGTGACGATGGATCTACTGCATCACTACTGCCGATACTGCTTTGCGATGGCACACTGCCAGTTAGCTGGTTATAAAATGGTATCGCGACACCAGCCACGCCAATAAATGCCACCAGCACTGCGGCAGCAATAGCAAAATATGGCGTGAGTTTTCGCTTCTTTTTGTTACTATTTGAGAGCTGCCTTACCCGTTCATCTGCACGCGGCATCGCAAAAGCGACCTTTTGCTCCTCAAGCATTTTTTGCTCACGCTTAAGTGCTTGCCCATATTGCTCAACGTATCCATCAGCCCACTGCTTGAAAAGCCTGTCATCTTTATCGTTCATAGTCTATACCCTTCCAGATATGAGCTGTTTCAGTTTTCTTTTTGTGCGATGTAGCTTTACGGTAACATTGTTTTCAGTTAGCCCCATTTGCGCAGCTATCTCGCTATGCGGCAAGTCGTATGCATACTTGAGCAAGAAGATGTTCTTGAGCTCCTCGTCTAGAGTGTTTATTGCTGCATAGACTTCCTCCGCAGAAATACCGGCAAGCACTTCGGCTTCGAGGTCATAAGTGTCTGCCACATCTTCGGGTACTTCTTCCATAATCGAAGCACCGTTTCGTCTCAGTATAGTAAGAGCACAGTTCTTTGTGATTGTTGCCATGAATGCGATGCTGCGAGGCGAATCAACTGCTTCAATTTTGCGAAGATTGCGATAAATCCTGATGTACGCTTCGCTAACAGCGTCTTCTGCAAGCATGTGATCATGAAGAATCGCCCAAGCTTTAGAGAACATGAGATTCTTGTATCTGCTGTACAGATACTCAAACTTGGACAGTTCTTCTTTTGTGTCGAACGTCAGTACAAGAATCAACTATAACTCCTCCACACCACCTTGCGCCGGCCGGTTGAAATCATTGTTGTTATAGTAACCCATGAAGTGGAAATAACATTACAACCAAACCGCAAAAGTTTCTAAGGAAGTGCCGATCAATTTCTTATGCCAATTCTCAGGCGGTTCAAAGCACTCAGTTTTTGCTGTAAAAGTGTATTCCATTTTTTCCTCATTGTCGTTTCTGCTAGATAAATCGACACCGCTGGTTTTTACCAAAGAGTTTTCACGTCGTATTTTTTGATGTTCTTTTCAGCTGTTATCAGTGTCATATCCTCGCACTCAGACGTAGCTATTAACAGGCGATCAAAAGGATCGCGATGCAAAAATGGCAAGTCTTGAACATACTCCAAGTGAGACTTTTTAATTGGCAAAACGGCAATTCCATTACTGGCAGCAATTTCAAAAAAACCTGCAACGTTACCATCAATACGCAGCTTATCCAAACTACATTTAAGTGCAACTTCCCAGGCGGAGATGATGCTCACAAAGAGAGTGTTCCTGACATCAAGAATAGCAGTTGCAGCTGTTTGGGAGAGTTGCGGCGAGTTTTTCGCAAGCCAGATAGCGGTATGAGTGTCTAGAAGATACTTCACTGCATGTATTCCTCGAAATCGTTAAGAGGCGCATCAAAATCTTCCGCCATCCATATCTTGTTTTCCCAACCGCCTAAATGTGGTTTTCCGTGTAACGCAGCTTGTTGATCGATTACAGGAAACGGCAGACCGCGAGCTTGTATTGCTTGTCGCAAAAAAACATTGATCGCAGTTGACATATCGATACCCAGTGAACTAAATACCTCTTGTGCCTGTTGCTTTACACCTGAATCTACTCTGATGTTTATGTTCGATGTGCTCACAAAAACAACCTCCTTTAATCAATATACTATCACATTGTATGTACATTGTGAATTATTTATACTTATGAAAATACCCTGACTTTTAGCAGCTTTTTGCAAAGCAAGGGATAACCTTACGTACCCGCTTGATGTCGTTAACAAGAATGACGATCTGGTATCGATGTGAGCTTTAGGACAGTCTCACCACTGTTTTTAATTAAACTTCTCTATAGACAAACTATGTGTGCAGATAACAAGGAGAGCTTTATGATACTGATTGTCTATGCGTCAAAATCCGGAACTGCAAAAACGGCTGCCGAGCAGCTTTCAACACTTCTAGGCGCATCCGATCTTGTTGATTTAACCAAGCAAACACCTGCACTTGCAAATTACGATACCGTAATCATAGGCTCAGGCGTACGTATGGGCGCAATACATAAAACTGCAAAAGATTTTATTGCTGCAAATGCCGATGAGCTAAAATCCAAGAAGTGGGGGCTGTTTATAACTAACAGCTTTGCTGATTCTGTTGACGAAATTATCAATGCAGCTCTATCCGAAGACATGCAATTAAGCGCAAAATGGGTTGGAACAGTTGGGGGTAAGATAGATATTGACAACCTAAAGGGCATCGACAAATTTATCGCAAAGGCTGTCTCTAAATCCACAAACGAGGGGCAAAAAATACACGACGGCATAAGCGAAGCCACACTGGGTGAGATAGCATGTTGTTTTATGGAAAACTAGAACGCAAACGCACAAAACACTTTTATCAAAACGATTTGTTTGGTATCCATTAAGTGACTGAATTAGATTTTCCGACTAGACTCTCCCCGGCTGCGTCTCAATAAGACTGTTCACACCCAAATACACATCTACTTGCGAAGTTTCACCTGCTCGATTGATGCATCGACAAGCTTAATGGCATCTTGCTGAGAATGAACTCCCAACTTTGCATAAATACGCGAAAAGTGACTCTTCACTGTATTTTCTGACAGATATAACTCACCCTGAACGCGTTTAGCGTTATATCCTTTTGCGATCAATAAGAATACATCTTGCTCGCGTTTAGATAATTGATGTCTCTCGGCAATACTTTCTACTGCTGCTTTAAATGGCGTACTTGCGGCAGCCGGCACACGCGCCTCTAAATATGAATAATGGCTTGACGAAAAAATAAACACTGCGATCAGCATTACGATCATGATGGCGATCATGGTTTGTTTTAAATTGTCACCGGTTTGGCTCTGTATCACAAAAAAGGCTGTTATGTGTCCAATCAAGACACCTGCGCATAAGAAAAAGCGACCGCTCAATACTGCGTATGTGCACTCTATGTTGCCGATCTTGCCCATTTCCGCTTGCGTAGAAATAGCCGATAGGTCAAAAAGAAAGAAGACCGCACTAAGTAGAATTGAACAAATATAGACCATGTCTTTTGGAACGTATAGCATAGGAAGCATTATTGACACAGTTAAAAGAAGAATCACTGAGCTGAGCATTCTAAAATTAATCATATGTTTGAAGATGGAATACATCACCACAAGAGCTGTAATCGTTAAAACTAAAGTGCTATAAAAAAATATTGGATCGAATACACCTTGCGAACTAATGAAGAGGTAGCTGGTAATAAAACCGTACGGAATACAATAAACAGCGACAGTAAGATAAAATCTCCAGTAATTGCTTGATCTGCTTAGCATTTTAGACAAGCTGTTAGCTTCTATTGCTGTAGATTGAATGCTTTGCTTGGCACCGTTAAAGGGTCTGCCTTTAACAAAAACGAATGCAGCTATCGACATTAGCGCAAGCAAAGCCATGAATAGTTTGTTGGAAAAATCTGTAAGCTGGTTGGTGATGGTTACCAAGACCACACCCAGAGCAAAACTTGATACTAAAACGATAAATACTTTATTGCTGGAGCTTTGCTCTAAAAGAAGTGCCACCCCTGTCCAAGACAGAGAAAGAAACCCGCCAATACAAAACCACAAAAGCATTTGTAGCAAAAAAGGCTGGCGATCATCAAAGTACAACAGCAAAATAAGCAATATTGCAAAGGCAATGCCTAAGCTCATTAGTGTGGCTGTTTTCGAAAGCCACGCTTTTACATATTGCAAACGAAACACTATAGCCACTACCCCCAGCAGCAAACCAAAAACGATTGAGCAGTAAAGTGTAACGGCACTCGTATAGGAATGAACGCTGCTGTAGTACGCATTGTTTGCAAAAATAATCGACAATGCCCAAAGCGCCCCAAATGCCAGTACTCCAAACACAGCACTGCTATCAATTTGCCATACTGATTGAAAATTAGGTTTTGTTGAACCTTGAGTCTTTGCCAAACAGAACACCCTTCCCTGCCAGTGACTTGTTTATCTACATTATACATTTGCAGCAATACAAAGCTGCAAAATATACAGGTTAAAATGACTTTCACACGCTTAGTGTGCAGCCAAAACACGTATTGTCTGCTACTTTTTTGTAATCGGTAATTTAAATATATCCAAAGAAAATGGAGGTAACTATGACAGCTTCTGAAGAAACTTGGGTTTATACTGCGTGTCCCGGATGGGGTGATCATGACCACTGCGCATTAAAGACTATTATCAAAGATGGCCGGATAGTGCGTACTGAAAAAGCTATATACAGCGATCCGGAAGCAGATGAAGGTCATATCTGCCAGAAAGGCATTCTGGCTTGTCGCCAACCTTATAATCCGGATAGGCTTACCACACCATTAAAACGCATCGGCAAACGAGGTGAAGGCAAGTGGGAAAAGATAACATGGGACCAAGCACTAGATGAGATTGCCGCTAAGCTTGATGAGATTCGCAAAGAAAGCGGCTCAAATGCTGTGTGTCTTTGGGATATGCCGGCAAGTGTACCCCCACAGATGGGTTTGATCCAGCAACTTTCGCAACGTTTTATCGGTGTTTTTGGCGCTACAGATCCTGTGGGCTCGTTAGGTCAAGACAATGGGCCACTGTTTTCCGGATACTATGACTTTGGCAGTGAAGTATTAGCAATATTGGATCCGCGACGCATTATTGGTGCCAACATGGTAATAGTTTGGGGATGTAATCCGGTAGAGAATCAAATGCGTTGTGCTATGAACTTAGTAAGGGCACGCGAAGCCGGAGCGCGAATCGTAGACATCGGTCTGGTATTTGACGGCACCGCCGGACTGGCTGACGAATTTGTCGGACCCGCAGCAGGATCGGATGCATATTTAGCACTGGCTATGGCTAACTATATCGTAAAAAATGGCCTTGAGAACAAATCCTTTGTAATCAACCACACTGTTGCCCCTTACCTCGTAGATACCGGTACGGGCAAACTCGCGCGCCGTGGGGCTGACTATCTTGTCTGGGATGAGGCAACCGGCGCTGTTAGCGCTGTTGCGCCATCAGGTGGAGTTGTTTGTGCAACTTCGCCCGCGCTTTTAGGCAGTTTTGATGTTGATGGAATCACCGTCGTGCCTGCTTGGCAATTGCTCGTTGACCATCTCGCCAAGTACACACTTGAGCTAGCAGAGAGCGTAACGCGTGTTCCGGCTGCCGATATCGCTCGTTTGGCTCGCGAATACGCTACAGTTGAGAAAGCGACAATCATTGCAGCTTTGGGCATGCGATATAAAAACCAAGGAAACACTTACAGGGCGATAGACCTTTTGGCAATACTGTGCGGACGCATGGGTGAGCAAGGCAATGCACATTCACTGGTAGGCACTTTTACGTGTTATCCGGTAGCCGGCAACGACAAGGCTGTCACCATACCGGATGGACTTGAAGGCTCAAAGGCCAGGCTAATCAAAATGGAACAATTCTTTATGGAAGCACAACAAGAGACCAGCCCCTATAGGGCGTTTATCTGCACTTCCGGAAATCCTTTGCATAATCAACCTGACCGCAACAGATGGATGAGAGTGTTTGATAATATGGAGCTTGTCGTGGATTTTGATATCTGGCTCACTGATACCGGCGAGATGTCTGACTACGTTCTTCCTGACTGCATGCCATTTGAACGCACTGATATTCTTAACTCAGGAGACTACAATCACGTGGTTTTACAAGAACCGGCAATTGAACCACCAGAACAGGTAAAGACAATTAATTATTTCTTGAGTGGTTTAGCCAATCGCTTAGGTCTACCACACTTTGATAAGACCGATGAAGAATACATCGACATGTTTTTAGATACCGATTATCCACCCATCGCTACTTTGGAGCCAAAATTAACTTACGAGCGCTTAAAGAAAGAAAAAATGGTGCGCATGAATGTGCCTGAAGAGCCGTGGTTTGACGGTATGGCAGGCTTACAATTCCCCTCTCCTACCGGAAAATGCGAATTCTATGCAGAGCGTTTGGCTGATTTGGGCATGGCCTTAGCAACTTACACGCCTGTCCATGAATCTCCGGTAATCCCCGGCGAAGGCAGCGATAAGTATCCTTATCAACTATTTACCGGCAGACAGCGTTGGTTCATGCAATCAATGTTTACGGATGACCCGATCAATGTTGCACTCAGCGGTGGCAAACCAACAACTCGAATGAATCCTCGAGATGCCAAAGAAAGAGGATTCGTTGATGGTGAAAAGATTGAGGTATTTAATGATCGTGGTCATGTAGTAACACCCTTGGAGTTGGATGAGAGTATTCCTCCTGGTACCTTGCACGTTTGGTTTGGGTGGCGCAAGCGCGACTTTGAAGAAGGTATGTATGCTGAATGTGTAACACCTATTTGTGGACCCGGAATAGCAGATGATCTGGCGCAACGTTGGCTTGATAACTGGCTTGAGGATGGCGGCACATACAACGCCGGCTACAATCTGATGGCAGTTGAAGTGGGTACATGGGATGCTTTCTGGGATTGTGCTGCTGACATTCGTAAATGGGATAACAATGCCGCCGGAAAGGAGGCCTAATATGAAATCGACTATGTTGGTAAACCTAGAGCGCTGCACCGGTTGTTGGACATGCGCCATGGCATGTAAGGTTGGTCATGGATTATCCGATGACGAATACCGTATGATCGTAAGGACTCTTGGCAACGGCAAAGGTGTAGACAGACCATCCGGCATTTATCCAAAACTTACGATGAGTTGGCAACCGATATATTCAAAGACCTGTACTTGGTGCGCTGAACGTGATCCTAATATATCCGGATCTACATACTGCAGTTACAATTGTCCTTGCCAAGCCTTGTGCTTTGGTGATGGAAGTGACCCCGAGTCAGAGGTATCCAAAGAGATTATCAGGCTAAAAGAAGCCGGTTATAGTATCTTCGAAATGCCTGTTTGGGAAAATAGTAAGACAAACGTGTATTACGCCAAAAAAGGCTAGAAGATAACTCTTGATTCTTTTTTACTACCTAAAGCACCGGTGTCCGAGAGCACCGGTGCTTTTTATGCAATTATCAGACAAAGTTTTACATAACACTACCGATTTATTGATACTTGTCATTGAATGCTGACCTTCAAAAAATGTACAATTACAAAATAATCCGCAGAATTGGAGGTTCATATGAAAACAATTTTTGTTGACCACGATCTCTGCCTCTCTTGCCACTCATGTGAGCTGGCTTGTGCAACAATCCACTCAAAATCCAAGTCTTTATACGGAGCGATTGCTGAGGAGTATCCTGCACGCTCTAGGATTCATGTGGAATATGTTGGTTCGGGTGGATTTCCCTTGCAGTGCAGGCACTGCGATGATCCGCAGTGCGTGAAAGCGTGTGTTTCAAAGGCATTGTATATCGATGCTGCAACAGGAGCGGTATTGCACGATGACTCCCATTGCATTGGCTGTACAATGTGCGTTTTAGCCTGTCCGTTTGGTGCAGTTGAAGAGCAAGAAGTAGAAGACAATCGTTCAGCGGTTAGTAAATGCGATCTTTGTCAAAAGCTTTCAGATGCACCGGCTTGCACCTTAGCTTGCCCAACAGGAGCCATCAGTTTTAAGACCAGCGAAGCGTACAGTAAAGATAAACGGCGCGAGTATCTGGTCGAATTAACATCTACGTCCAAAGAGAATTAACGATTCAAACTGTTCTTGTGGCTTCAACCACAAGGCAAGCAAGCATTACGGCTGATTCATCTATATAGCCAAAAAGTACAACTTTGAAAAATTACATATTATTCATGCTTCACAAGACCCAGGAGGTTAAGTATGTCTGAGCACCACCATGATCACGACCATTACACAAAAGGTATCATGTTTGCAGATGATCGAAGCATTGATCCTGCTGCCATTGAAATGTTGCATAAAGCAAAAGCGGACAATGTAGAGACCGCCCACGATCGCTACGCAGCTCAATTGCCTCAATGCGGCTTTGGCGACCTTGGCATCTGCTGCCGCATTTGCTTGCAAGGCCCCTGTAGAGTTAATCCGTTTGGCGAGCCCAAGAAAGGTGTTTGCGGAGCTGACGCTGATCTAATAGTAGCTCGCAATTTACTCAGAACCATTGTGGGCGGAGCTGCTTCGCATGCCGACCACAGCTACATGGCAATCCATTGTCTCAAAGAAGCAGCTGAAGGCAAGGCAGACTACGAGATCAAAGGTAGCGATAAGATTAAAACAGTTGCTGCTAAGCTGGGAATTGACTACGAAGGTCGCCCGGATAATGATGTTGCAGCTGAGATTGCCGATGTTGCTTTGCAGGATTTTGGCAATGCAACCGATGAGCCCATGCGTTGGATTACTGCCACCGCACCAAAAGAGCGCGTGGATAAGTGGGCCGAGTTAGGCGTTTTGCCAACAAACCCCGACCGCGAGATTCGCGCTGCCATGCACCAAACTTCTATGGGTGTAGATGGCAGCCCGGTAAACACATTGCTTGCGTCATTGAAGCTTGGTATTGTGGATGGTTATGCCGGTCTGCAACTGGGAACCGATATTCAAGATATCTTGTTTGGTATACCTCAACCGGTCAAATCTGAGGCCAATCTTGGCGTGCTTGCACCCAGCAAAGTAAATATCGTGGTGCATGGGCATATGCCTGAGGTCTCAGAAAAGATAGTTGAATGGGCGCACAAACTAGAAGATGAAGCACGCGCCGCTGGTGCTGATGGTATCCAGCTTGCAGGCATTTGCTGTTCGGGAAACGAAGTTCTTATGCGCCAAGGTGTGCCGATGGCAGGTAATTATCTCAGCCAAGAGCTGGCGATAATCACCGGTGCCGTTGAGCTCATGGTAGTAGATGTACAATGCTTTATGCCCTCGATCACCAAAGTGGCTTCTTGTTATCACACCAAAATTGTAACCACAACACCCATAGGTCAGCTCCCTGATGCCGAACATATTCCATTTACACCGGATACGGCTGACGCTAAAGCGGCAGATATCGTACGTAAAGCCATTGCAAACTATGCCAACCGCGATCCGCAAAAAGTTCAAATACCCACCTATCGCTCAGAAGCTTGGGGAGGATTTAGCGTTGAAAGCATTGTTGGCGCACTGTCTGCTCTCGACGCTGAACAACCACTAAAACCGCTTGTAGATAACATCATTGCCGGCAATGTCTTTGGCGCTGTTGGCGTTGTTGGTTGCAACAATGTTAAGGTTCGCCAAGACTATCAGACTGTCGAGATGATCAAGCATCTGCTGGCTAACAATGTTTTGGTAGTAGCCACCGGTTGCACCGCCACGGCAGTTGCTAAATACGGATTCATGACTCCTGAAGGCGCAGAAATGTATGCCGGAGATGGTCTTAAAGCAGTGTTAAAAGCTGTTGGTGAAGCTGCCGGACTTGGCGGTCCGTTGCCACCGGTCTTGCACATGGGCAGCTGTGTGGATAACTCTCGTATCGGCGACCTGCTTGGAGCATTGGCCGGTTACTTAGGTGTATCTATTAAAGACCTTCCGGTCGCGGCATCTGCACCTGAGCTGCAACACGAAAAAGCTGTGTCCATTGGTACATGGGCAGTGGCTCTGGGCGTGCTTACCCATTGTGGAGTGGTACCTCCTGTGCTCGGTAGCCCGCTGGTAACAAAAGTTCTCACCGATGACCTTGACCAACTGGTAGGCGGCAAGTTCTTTGTCGAGCTAGATCCGATAAAAGCTGCCGACACGATGATTGAACACATCGCTGCTAAGCGTAAAGCTTTGGGTATTTAACTATGAGCACTACAGATCCGGATAAGGTTGCTACAGCTCAAGAAACTGAGATATCAATTAAGGATATCGAGGATATTATCGCACGCTACCCTTCCGAGCGTCGCCACGCTCTGGCGATGATGCAAGATATTCAGCGACGATTTGACTATCTGCCAAAAATCAGCCTTGAACTGTTGGCAAAGCACTTGGACTGCCCGGTTGTACAGCTTTACTCTATGGCGACTTTTTATAAAGCGCTGTCGCTTAAACCTAAAGGTCGCCATATCATTAAGGTCTGTGACGGAACGGCTTGTCACATCAAAGGCTCGCTAAATCTTGTTGATGGTGTCAAACGGGTGCTTGGCATCAACCCGGGAGATGTAACACCTGATGGCGAGTTCTCACTTGAGACGGTAAACTGCCTTGGTTCATGTGCCCTGGCACCGGTGCTTCTCATCGATGATACTCACTATGGCAAGGTCACCTTGGAAAAACTGCCGGAGATCATTAACTCATATAAATCGGGAGGTGAATAATATGGACTCGTCAATTTCTGCTGGTACTGACACTAATTCTCGGCGTATCCTGGTCTGCTGCGATACGGGATGTTTAGCTAACAATGCTAAGGCTGTAGCCGATGCGCTAGACGTTGCTCTATCTGACGTAGGGATAGTTATCGCAGTGCAGCGTGGAAGCGCAGATATCAAGCGAACCGGCTGCATTGGTCTTTGCTCAAACGGTCCGATAGTGCGAATTCTTCCCGATGATATTTCCTATTACAAGGTCAAGCCTAAACATGCCGAGAAAATAGTTGCCTCTCTTAATAGTGGACCTTACAAAGCGCTGCTTTTCTACGATGAAAACAAACAGGCGGTGACCAAGCAAAGCGAGCATCCATTCTACGCAAGCCAAACAAAGATTGCTCTGAGAAACGTTGGTTTGATTGACCCGCTGAGTCTTGATGACTATGTGGGTANNAGCACTACATATGCAACCCGCAGAAATCATCGAAGAGATCAAGCTGTCCGGTCTTAGAGGTCGAGGTGGTGCGGGCTTTGCGACAGGAGTCAAATGGGCAGCTTGTGCCGGTTATGCATCAGAGCCAAAATATGTTGTCTGCAACGGTGATGAGGGTGACCCCGGGGCGTTTATGGATCGCTCCATACTGGAGGGAGATCCGCATTCGGTAATTGAGGGGTTGNNCTGGCAGTAGGTGCAGAAAAGGGATTTCTCTACATAAGAGATGAATATGATCTGGTTATCGAAGTCATAGGTCAAGCACTGCAACAGGCCAAACAAGCCGGATATCTTGGTGAGTCAATCCTTGGCAGCAACCGCTCGCTTTATATTGAAGTTGTCCGAGGCGGAGGCGCATTTGTGTGTGGAGAATCCACAGCATTAATGCAGTCTATAGAAGGATTGGTGGGCGAGCCCAGGGCAAAATACATCCGCTCTGTTGAACGTGGTCTTTGGGGACAACCCACCGTTTTAAACAATGTTGAGACCTTGGCAAATGTGCCTTACATCATTGCAAACGGTAGCGAGCCTTTTGCCGCTATAGGCACCGATACATCCAAAGGCACAAAGGTCTTTTCGCTGGTAGGCAAGGTTAAGCGTTCCGGTCTTGTTGAGGTGCCCATGGGTACTACCCTACGCAGTCTTGTTTATGACATCGGTGGTGGTATCGCAGACAAGCGGCCGTTTAAAGCCGTGCAGACCGGAGGACCTTCCGGGGGATGTTTGCCGGAAAGCCTACTGGACTTAAGTGTAGACTTCGAGAGCCTCTTAGAGCACGACAGCATGGTAGGCTCCGGCGGCATGATCGTTATGGATGACCGCAGCTGTATGGTGGAGGTGGCACATTACTACGTAGATTTTCTCTGTGGTGAAAGCTGCGGGAAATGCACGCCTTGTCGCGAGGGCTTGCGTCACATGCGCGAGATTCTCGCTAATATCTGCAAGGGTCATGGCAAGCTAAGCGACCTTCAAGATTTGGAGGATCTGGCTTTCACGCTGCAAGAAGCCTCGCTTTGCGCATTGGGCAAAACAGCAGCTAACCCGGTGCTTTCCACATTGCGTTATTTCCGTGATGAATATGAAGCACATATCAATGATAAGTATTGTCCGGCCGGCATTTGTCAAGCCTTGAGTGTCATGCAAATTGAGCAGGAAGATTGTACATCTTGCGGCTTGTGTTATAAGGCTTGTCCTATTGGCGCGCTTAAACAAACTGTCACAGAAGACACAGACGGGCCAACATATCACATCGATGCTGAAACCTGTACTGTTTGCGGAAGTTGCCGCGAAGCATGTCGCTTTGACGCAGTCGTAGCTAAAAGGAGGGAGAAAACATGCGCATAATAATTGATGGTGTTAGTTGCGAGTCAGCACCGGGAGAGTTTGTAAAGACCGTAGCGGACAGAAACAATATCTCTATCCCCTCCTTGTGTCACCATTCAGCACTGCCGGGCTTGGCAGCTTGTCGTCTGTGCGTTGTGGAAGTCACTCCCTCGGGAGGAAAGACACAAGTTGTCACTTCTTGCGTATACCCTGCAAGCGATGGACTTGAAGTATCAACCAAAAGTGAGCGCATCTTACGCCTGCGCAAAACAATACTAAAACTGCTTATCAGCAGAGCACCAAAAGCCGAGGGTCGATTAAAAGAGTATTGTGAGCAGTATGGTGTGGTTGACAGTTTTAAGCCTGCCGATTTTGACGAAAGCTGCATCTTGTGCGGTCTTTGCGTAAAAGCATGTGATGAATTGGGTAACTCGGCTATAGCAACAGTAATGCGCGGAATACAAAAGCAGGTGCAGACTGCTTTTGATGAAGCGCCGCATGAATGCATAGGGTGCGCCAGTTGTGCCAAAGTATGCCCCACCGGTAAAATCATCTGGAGCCAAGATGATGGCAGCAGAACAATCTGGAACAAGTGTTTTGAGCTGGTTAGATGCTCGTGTTGCGGAAAACCATTTGCCACATCTGAGGAGTTAACTTGGCTGACTAACAAATCCATCGACCAAAATATCGATTTGAGTTTGTGCCCCACTTGTAGAGCACGTAAAACTGCAAAGGCAGCAATATCGCCTGTGCGTTAGGAAGAGTTCTGTAATCAAATAATGCGCTTGGAGTAAGAGTTCTCCAAGCGCATTATTATCTTGCCTCTAATGATTCTTACTTCGCTTACTGAGCTATCTTGTACTCTTCGCGACTCTTCTTGCCTAAGGTTGCACGCAGTATAAACAATGCTCCTATCGTAAGCAATAATCCTATCGCCAGGCAAATCACCGCGTTTTGCACAAAACCTGCTACAACAAAACAGACAAACGAGATAGCCGCCACTGTTAAAGCATACGGTAGCTGAGTGGAAACATGTTTAACGTGATTAACATTAGTACCTGCCGAGGCCATGATTGTAGTGTCTGAAATTGGCGAACAGTGATCTCCGCATACCGCTCCGGCTAGACATGCCGAGATACCAATGACAAGCAGAGTTGGGTCGTTGGCAAAGATCGGCAATACGATCGGGATGAGGATGCCAAATGTGCCCCAGCTTGTGCCTGTTGCAAAGGCCAGGAAACATGCGACCAAAAAGATGACGGCTGGCAGCATAGCAAATAGACCTGCGGCTGCTCCTTGCATCACGCCTTCGACAAAGACAGCAGCGCCCAGCAACCCGGTCATGTTTTTGAGCGACACGGCAAGAGTAAGTATCAAAATAGCCGGAGCCATTGAGTTCATACCCTTGATAGTGCAACCCATAGCATCTTTAAACGTTATCACTCTTCTGACGATCAGATAGATCACACTTACGATAACAGCGATGAGTGCTCCCCAAGGCAAAGCCACAAATGCATCGGTATTACCAAATGCAGCTGCAAGATTGCCGACATACTCTGTGCTTCCGGATGGATCAGCACCAAAATAGCCTCCCACGTAAAGCATG
>DBCW01000174.1:0-10151 GCA_002293265.1 Eggerthellales bacterium UBA948 | reverse complement strand
GATTATTTACTTGTGGCTCGTCTTCAAGTCCACCCAGATCATGCTCGCGCCATGCCGCAAGCTCGGCTTTAGCCATTGGACCATAGTCAAAACCCATGACCGTGATGGCTAAAACAAAAACGATCGTCATCAATGAGTAGAAGTTAAATGGAATCGCGTTAATGAAAAGCTGAATACCATCGACATGGAGATCAGCAGCAACACCGGATACAGCAGCCGCCCATGATGATATCGGTGCGATCATACATATCGGTGCAGCAGTTGAGTCGATAATGTAAGACAGTTTGGCGCGTGATACGCGATGTGCGTCGGTGACAGGTCGCATAACCGTACCAACAGTCAGGCAGTTAAAGTAGTCGTCGATAAAGATAAGAACGCCAAGTATAAAAGTGGCGATCATTGCGCCTATGCGTGACTTGATATGTTTGGCTGCCCATTTGCCAAAAGCCGCCGCACCACCGGTTGACGCCGTGAGCGCGACCATCATTCCAAGCAGCACCAAAAATATAAATATACCGGCAGTGTCTGAGACAGCAGGAATTATACCCTCATTAATTACAGTATCCAGAGCGCTAATTGGATTAAAACCCGTGATTAAAAGTGCTCCCACCAAAATACCAATGAATAGCGAGCTATAAGCTTCTTTAGTGATAAGAGCCAATATGATTGCTACCAGCGGCGGCAGTAAAGCCCAAGAATTATTGACAAACTCCATCGTGCCCTTCTTTCTCCCAGCGCAGACCTAAGTTCGGATAATGTCTAATATTTAATACCTTTGCCTTTGAACATCGCGCCTAAAAATGTGCATTCTATCGATAACAACGCATTGTAGCCTTTTTCCGCATCTTTTGTAATGAAAAGGCCGGAAGTTTGCAATTAAGGGGTATGTAGTCTATCTTTTTTGTATGAAAACTACTTATGTTGATATACATACCCATAAGCGCAGCGGTAATGGCATCGAGGTTTTATCGGTCATGGCTGGTTATACAGATCACTATCCTGACCCGCCATTTTCTATTGGAATTCATCCCTGGCAGCTAGCCGGATCTGAGCCATATATCAATAGCGACCCAACCCAGCTTAACCAATCCCTTGAGTGTATCAAGGCAGCAAATGCTAGTGCTGTTGGTGAGATTGGTCTGGACTTTGCCAAACCTAGTGACCATAACCTACAGGAAATGGTGTTTAATGCTCAACTGCAACTTGCCGCAGCTTTAAATAAACCTGTGATCATCCACAGCGTAAAAGCGTTTGAAGCAACTATGAAAATACTTGCGAAATATGATTTGCCTGCCGTAATCTTTCATGGCTTTATTGGATCGACTCAGCAAGCAGCTCTTGCAACAGGCAAGGGATATTACCTCTCCTTTGGCGAACGCAGCTTAAAATCGCCTAAAACCCTTGACGCGCTGAAGCACACTTCCCTTTCAAACATGTTTCTGGAAACCGACGAGTCGCATTTAGCTATTTCTACGTTATACTCTTGCGTGGCTGAAGCTTTGGCACTATCTGTGCTGGAGCTCATCAAACATCTTAATACCAACTACGAAACAGTGTTCAAATATGACAGCAACTTGGCTAGAGCGCACTGAGCTTCTATTAGGCAACGAAAAACTCAATACTCTAAACGCAGCACACGTCTTAGTGGTGGGACTAGGTGGCGTTGGCGCTTACGCTGCCGAGATGATAACGCGCGCAGGCGTTGGACAACTAACCATAGCTGACAGCGACACGGTCAACCCCAGCAATATCAACAGGCAGTTGATAGCTTTGCACAGCACCATAGGCAAACAAAAAGCCAAAGTATTGGCTGATCGCCTACGAGACATAAACCCTGATATTGATCTTACTGTAGTAAACGACTACATCCAAGAAGACACATTAGGCAGACTGCTAAACATGGCATCTTATGATTACGTTGTTGATGCAATTGACACGCTCTCTCCCAAACTTTTCCTTATTTACGAGACGTTGCAAAAGGGATTTCCGCTCGTAAGTTCAATGGGTGCCGGAGGAAAATCAGATCCAACAAAAGTAGAAACTGCCGATATCAGCAAAACACATTCTTGTCCGCTAGCCAAAAAACTGCGCGTGCGACTGCACAGACGCGGGGTTCATGAGGGCTTCAACGTAGTGTTTTCTCCCGAGCCAATACAAGCAAGTGCTTTAGCCGCTTGTAATGAGACCAACAAGAAAACCATGGTAGGCACAATCTCATACATGCCGGCCATCTTTGGCTGTACCTGCGCCTCTGTTGTGATCCGTGGGATTACCGGCGTGTAGCTATAACACCTTACTTTCATACAAAAGGTTCTTACCATTTGTGCACCACAACAAAATCACACACTAATTATCAGGTGAAACAATTACTATATTACGCAAAACGAGAGCTTCGGATACTGCGCTCCAAAGCTCTCGAATTATTATTCAGTGGATTAAGTTTGCCTAAAACTACTCAACACTATGGCTAATAGGTCCCCAATTGTTTGTAGTAAACGCTCTGATGGTCAGGTTAGCATCTGTCGGCAATATTNNCGTATATGTGCGTGCACTTGAAGAAACCGTGCCATTTGCTCCCATTGGGTCGCTTCCATCAAGTGTGTAATATACCGTTGTATTTGAGTTTGGATTAGTTAGCGTAATCCCACTACCACTGCCAATAACCTTTACAGGTTGAAGCGTATGTGCCATGCCGTACTTACTCCACATCTCCAGATTGTACTTTACGCGGTCATCAACTTGAGTGAGCACATCAGCGTTGGCTTTAGTCCAACGTACGTACATATCTGAATACGTAGACATGAACGCAGAATCAAGCTTATAGATATTTTTAAGTTCATCTTGGTTTTGCTTGAGCACACTTTTTACGTTTTCCACCGAAAGTGGAGCACCATTAGCGCCTTTAAAATCTCCGCTTGAAGATCCAATTTGCGCCAATACTTCATCTTTTACCAAGGTCTTGAACTCTAGGTTACCGGCAGTAGCTGATGTGCTGTCGCCTGAGAAGTAGCCAAACATACGCCCGGCACCTTCGCGTGAAGTTGAACTGCCCCACTTGTTGCGATAGTTTCCGCCTCCGCCTGCAAAGGCTCTGGAAGATGTTCCAACGTGCCCATCGTTGTAAAACGCTCCATCGGTATCGTTTATATTAAATATCATCTTTAAAGACTTGTCGTCTCCGGCTGTGTTTTCGATTACGCCGGTGACCTCGCGCTCGGTATCGGTAAACATGAATAGTATCTGGGTTCTGATCAGGTCTTGAACATCAACGTATTTTTTAAACTCTTGCAGATTCTTGGTCTTAGCAATGTCTAATACCTTGTCGTTGATCTCCTCATCGCCATTACCCTCTTCTACGTCGCCCGAGGTAAAACGACCATCTTGATAATCAATAGTCGTATAGTCATCGGAATCTCCACCAATGTACTCTTCCATCATGTTATCGTTAAAGTGTTCGGACATCGTTTTTACACCCATGTACTCACCGTTATAAAAACTGTGAACGTATCTGGTCTCAAGATTAAGTTTACCCATTTGACCGCTAAGCATTTGTGTTGCACGCTCGCTGTAACGCATAAATCCCAGGCTATATACATTTGCCATCGGACCATCTTGACCTTCTTTTAGATCGAGACGAGGATATTCTCCGGAGCCTTTATAGGCCCTTTCCTTAGTCTTTTCAAAGAAGTCATACTCAGCTTTGACGGTATTGTAGTCGCGGTGAAAACGAATTCCGGTATTGTGGTTGTATTGATGCACACTTACTTGACCATACTTTTTAAGCCCCACCGGAGCCATATAATTATCACCATCAAGATGCGAGTCTAAGTACTCGAAAGTGCCCGGCAAATACTCTTCTTCAAGCTCGTCAATATTTGACGACACAGAAACTATAGGCACTTCGGCCATTGCGGTGGCATATTCAGAAGCACTCAAAGTATCTTTGTAACGCCAGATCCTATTGTTGTGCGTTCCGGAAACAGTGCGAGCTAGTTCATTGGGGTAATTGTTGAGCAAGATATACGAATAGGTATTAACGGTGGAGTTGCCATAATCATCATATGCATAAAGCTTTATTATGCTGCTTTTGTGAATCGAGATAGGTCTGGTGTACTCAGTGCCTGCAGTGGCGCTTGGATCCATGCCGTTTGTGGTGTAGCGAATGGTAACACCGGGATTTGTCTGAACTTCCAGATTAAATCCTTGCTCATAAACACCGCGATCATGGCTTACTGAGATATCATACTTGACCTGCCCGGCATTATTGGTAGCTCCAAATGTTTCATGGGCAAACTGAACCACCTCAGACGCACCATCTTGCTTGAGTCCAAACGTCTGATTATATAGATGTTCTGGATACTTAAAAGTATGGATCACTTTTTCACTACCGTCAGCATCGGAAAACAGCACCAACTCAGCGTTCTTTTTCAGATCAAAGTCAGCGTGATCAGCTCCATCTTCAGGCGATTCGTCAAAGTAAACTATCCTAAAGCCCTTGGCAGGAATAATAATGTTGTCAAATGCGTAGGCTTCTTTTCGATTGGTATCTCGCCACAACTTCATGCCGGTACTTGGTGCCGGTTGCCCCAGTTCATGGTAGCCAAGTATCACCGGAGCATCGTTTGCATTATAAAACTCCACCCAGTCTTCTTTAGAGTTACTTGAGCCCTGAGAAGATACCTCGTTGATATATACGTTTTCAAGCATTTTTGGATCTGTAGAGAAATACTCAGAGGTCGAATCGTTTTCGGCGAAGCGGTATTCAACAACAAGTTGCGGTGGATAAGAACTGCCACCCTGATAAACAGCTCCGATATAACCGTCACCATCAATCATAAACGCGAGGGATTGACCGTTTTTCCAGCCGCGTAGGCGATTCTCGTTTATTAAAACACTCAGATCCGGGGTTCTATGCTTTGCCTTAGAACTTATGAATGCTGCTTGCGGATAATCTACAGACAATACACTGTAATCTCTGGAGCTAACATCACCATTTGTCTTAACATATTCTGCAGGATTACCCTGCTCTATCCTCACCTTCTGATTAGACATTCGATTGCTTGAAGTAGTAGTCGTGGTCGTAAATTCTAAGTACGCATTCGTTACCTGTGCTCCATCCGGTATCTCGACATTAGTAAACCTGAACGCTGTCCTTTGCTTGTTGGAGTCTTTGATTGATGATGACTTGTATCCTCCAATCTGCATCGAACCATCCAGATCGATCTTTTTGTCAACGCCATACTCCTCGCTATCATTATTCTCATCAGTGATTAATTGAGTAAACTTGCCGTAAGACGATAAGTACTCATAATGAAGAACCGGCGCACATTTTGAGCTATAGTTGTAGCTCCTCACACGCAGATCACCACTTTTGTCCCCGGTGATCTTGAAGACAAAATCATTTAGCTCACCATTGTGTCCGCGCATCTGGTTCATCAAATCAGCGATATTACCGGTCTGAAACAGCTGCTTGCTGCCAAGTGTTGGGGTCTGCATAGGCGCTGTCGGAGCGGTAAAGTTGCGACTTGTAAAGGACTGAACAGTGTCATCAAAAGCTGCACCACCACTTAATTCACCGGCAATCGCAATGTTAGTTGGTGTTGCTTTATCGTATGTGATGAACTCCATGTAGGCGTTCGTTACTACAGCATCTTTCGGAAGATCAACGTCGGCAAATCTAATATAGTTGTCGTTTGCATCACGTCCGTAAAGTCCATTTAAGTATAGTGAGGATCTGGTTAGGCTCACATCGTTTGCCTCGACCGCTGCATCGTCAGAGCCCGTTGTGAGCGCGTGAAACTTTTTGAACTCATGTCTATCGGCAGTGTTTTCGCCACCAATAATCGGATCGGTATTAGCGTATACCGGCATTATCGGAGTAATTATCAGAGTTAAACAGAGTAAAAATATTAGTGGATATTTATGTGACGCTTTGGTTCTCAGGTGCTTACGCATATTCATTTTGCCTCCCCTTGCATGTTTTATACAACGTTGATGTCGCATCAGCACTATAAGCTGAAGCGACATCAACATAGGGGATTATATTGCATTTGTCCGGCATTTAACATATAGATTTTAAGATTTTGCAATCTACATATAGCTTGTTTTATATATGACTATTTTTATTCATGTTTTTGTTTTTTTGTCGCAATCAGTTTTCTCAAATCGGTAAATGAACATGACTGCTTTAGTCCTTAACCCCATAATCAACCCTATCGCTGTCGATTATTGCTAATTCTTTTTGATTGAACCCATTAAAATCAAGTCTTCCGAGGCTTTTATCTACAGTAATTGCATTTACCATCGATCCGGAGACATTAAGGAGGGTGCGACCCATATCTATCAGAGGGTCTATTGCCAAGATCGGCGAAATAGCCGGGAAGAACTTGGCCATGCCCATTCCTGTAAGCGACACCGATGCAGCCATAGTGGCAGTACCCGGTATTCCGGCAATACCCAAAGATCCTAATGTCACGATAAAAACCGTCATAACAACGAAGGTGGCATCGATGGCAATGCCATTCATGTGGGCTATGTATACGAGTATGATTGCCGGAAACACTCCCGCACAACCTTGCATGCCGGCAGTTGTTCCAAAACTGGCGACAAAGTTTGCAGTGCTTTGACTCACTCCAAGCTTGGATGTAAGTGTCTGTATCGTAACAGGTAAAACGCCAATGCTTGAGCGCGAGGTGAATGCCAAAATCAGTACCTGAACAGCTTTTCTAATATATCGCAAAGGATTTAACCCGCAAAAGACCAGCTGCAAAAGTTGTAAGACAAACATAAATGCAATTGCCAAATACAGAGCGAGAATGAATTTTCCAACTTCAATAACACTTGATAATCCATGTAAGGCAAGTGTGTTTGCAAGTAGAGGAATAACTGCATAAGGGATGAGCTTGATGATCGCCAACGCAACACTTGTAACCACCTGATGCAGCGACCTTACACCACGATTAAAAAATTTTAGGCTCTTTTTTGCATTTTCTTGGCCATACAGTTTTCTTGCACCAAAACCTACAAACGCAGCAAAAATAACCAAACCGATCACATTCATATTAACCATTGCCTCAACGGGATTTTCCGGAATCAAATTAGTAAAAGTCTGAGCAATCGAAGTCACTTCTTTTGCCTCTGCCAAGCCTGCAACTGTACCGGCACCTTGCCCTACACCAAATATCACACCAAAGACCAGGCCAACGATACTAGCCACAGCAACCATTCCCATAGTTATAATTAGAGTGTTTCTGACAAGCTTGCCGATATTTGCCCCTTTTTCCATATTGATAATCACATGAACTATTGAGACAAGCACGAGTGGTATAACAAGCATTTTGATCAGATTCATAAATCCATTTCCAAATAGGCCAAACCATGTGGTCGCTTCATTGATATATGTGATTTCTTGAGGTGCACTCGTAAACCCTGACCAAGCTTGCATAGTTAATCCAAGCATTAGCGCTAGTACCATTGCTGCCAATACTCTTGCTGAAAATGACACTCCTTTCTTGGCAAGATAAAAGATCACCGCAAAAGTAATTAAAAGTAAAACGATAAGAATAACCGTCTGCCAGGTACTGACCATTAAAAACTCAGTAAAGAATGCTTGATTCATTTGTATCTCCCCTTCTTGCATTTACTTAATCAGCATAAGATATTTGCTATTTGCTATAACCAATATAAGTGTTTTTTGCTAAAATATATAGTATATTTGCGATTCGACAATAAACTGATCAGTATATTCAAGTATCAGCATTTACCGTTCACTTTAATGTTTCTTCTCACTTTCACCCCAGATTTCCCATTCAGCGCGGATTATTGCACCATTACGAGAAGTGATAATGAGACTCTACATTGATGTGTTACAGTGGCAAATTGTCAATCGCTATTTAGGAGTTAATGCTTTCATTTGGCTATTGTTATGGTTTACACACTTATCTGCATAAACATATCACCAGCATAGGAGATAGAATTTTTATGGATACTGAAGGTTTAATGTTTTTCATCTTTGTGTTTTTGGGATCAGCCTTTGTTGTGGTTGTATTATTCTCCTCGTGGTTGTTGGCACCAAAAAAACCTTCTAAAGAAAAGTCTGAGATTTATGAGTGCGGTGCCATACCAATAGGCCCTGTTTGGATCAAATTTCACCCCGGTTATTATGTGTATGCTTTACTGTATGTAATCTTTGACATAGAAACTGTCTTTTTATATCCCTTTGCCGTTACCGTTGGTCTTAGCGGTTGGTTTATCTTTTTTGAAATGCTGATCTTTTTAAGCATCCTTATTGCAGGACTTATCTACGCGTGGAAGGAAGGAGCGCTTTCATGGCGATAGACCGTATTGCAGGAGAGCATTCACTGGCATTTATACGTAGCGAGCAGTTACTGGATCTGGCGCGCCGCAAATCTCTTTGGTACATGTCATTTGGAATCGCATGTTGTGCTATCGAGGGTTTGATGCACGCCTCGGGTCCTCGTTTTGATTTTGACCGTTTTGGCGTTTTCTTTCGCGCCAGCCCAAGGCAAACAGATGTAATGATAGTTGCGGGAACAGTCAATCTCAAAATGGCCGAGGTAGTCAAAAGGCTGTACGATGAGATGCCGGAGCCAAAATATGTTGTAGCGATGGGAGCTTGTGCATGTATGGGTGGTCCTTTTAGAGAATACCCAAATGTTGTTATGGGCGTGGATAAAATAATTCCCGTAGATGTATACATTCCCGGCTGTCCACCACGCCCGGAATCTGTGCAGTATGGCTTTTTGCAGCTAATGGAAAAGATCAAGCTGCAAACAAAAGAGCGCTTGGCTGCAAGGAGCAAAAATGCATAAGTTGGCCAACATCGAGATACCGGAAAGCCTGTTTCAATCCATCACTCTCGCTGATACTTTGAGTGTTGAGACTATATATCAAACCAAACCCGAATCCATACGTACCTTGTTGACAACGCTAAAAAATGCTGAAGAAGGCTTTGATTTCTTCATCGACCTATTTGGTGTAGACACGGGGACTGCGATTGACGCTGTTTATCAGATTCGTTCGCTTGCCCAAAATATCGACTTGGTGATTAAGGTTGATTATCCATACTATGGCACACTTATTAGTGTTAGTGATATCTATCCTGCCACGTTGATGCCGGAGCGTGAGTTGTGCGAGCTTTTTGGGCTCAAGCTTAGCGGACACCCCAACCCCAAGCGCCTACTTACAACCGATGGTTGTGATCCTTTCCTGCTCAAAGACATTCCTACACGGACTGCAGAAGAAGTTCGCAATCGTGCCAGTCAACAAATTGACAGAAACAACCTTGAGCGGGTCATGGGCTCGTTAGCAGCCGATGATGCTACCTCGCACACAGGCGACAAATCGACCGCTGACACATCAAGCGACGACAATGAATCCGAGCACCTAACTCTAAATATGGGTCCGCAGCACCCTTCAACCCACGGAGTTTTGCATCTTAGACTTAAACTTGACGGAGAACTGATCGTAGACGGTGAAGCCATCATAGGACAACTACACCGTGGCATCGAAAAACTGGCTGAATCACGCAAATATAACGCGCTTGGCACGTTGATGGATCGCGGCGATTACGTGGCCGGCATTCATGGAGAGCTTGCTGCTGCCCTTGCTGTGGAAAAACTACTGGAAGCAGAAGTGCCGGCTCGTGCTAATTGGATTCGCTGTCTTGTAGGTGAGCTCGTCCGTATCGCCAGTCACATCGTTTGGTACGGCACTTGCACACTAGACGCCGGCATCATGGGTCTTTTCCTCTACACTTTTAAAGACCGCGAAGAGTTGCTGGACATACTAGAAGAGCTTAGTGGGCAGCGCATGATGTTTAACTATATTCGCCCCGGCGGAGTTGTGGCGGATATCACACCTAGGTCTGTGCAAATGATCAAAGACTTTGTGGCTTCATTTACCAAACGACTAGACGAACACGAAGAGTTTGCACTTGGCAATGAGGTCTTTTTATCGCGTGTAAGAAACGTTGGTACAATCTCGCACAGAATGGCTTTGGATTATGGTCTATCGGGGGCAAACTTAAGAGCTAGCGGTGGTACTTGGGATTTGCGCCGCGACAGAACTTACGCTGCTTATAGCGAGCTGGATTTTGATATCCCCACTGCAAATGAAGGCGACATCTTGGC
>DBCW01000155.1 GCA_002293265.1 Eggerthellales bacterium UBA948 | reverse complement strand
CAGCGCGTTTGCCTGCATTTTCTAAAACCTCTCCGGTCTTTTTATCAAAAGAGATGTTTTTTACATATTTAGCAGCACCATATGAAGTTGCCTTCGTAAAAGCTGAGGGATTGCAAACGAGCTTTTTTGCTTTTTCTATAGCTTCTGCTCTTTTGTTGCGTGACCTTAAAGCGTATTTTGCTGACCAATAAGCAACTACCTTTACATCAATATCAACTGCTGTCTTTTTTCCGTCTTCACCGGCTATATGTATTTTCTTCGTGTCTTGACGAGACTTGATTTTAAAGGTCTTGTCCTTGTTTTCTTTATACCCTTCATCTGATATGACCCACTCACGAAGGTCTTTAGTTGACTTGGTGCCTTTAATTGACTGAGAAAAGACAAATCCGTTTCCATCTAGTGTTGCAGCTGCGATATTGTCAGAAGTGTTAAGCCCTTTGTCAGCAACTACAACTACTCGATTAAGTTTAAAAGACTGTTTTAGATCTTTGATTGTGGGAAGCAGTGTTACACAATCATTGGTGTTGCCGGGAAATATCTCATAGCTTAAAGGTATTGCGTTTGCATCTTGCAAAAGCCCCATCTGTACAATCGGATCCGGACGATGATTTTTTTCTACACCACGTTGTCTGATCTCGTCTTGTTCATCAGTATCAAAATAGTGATTGGTGACATCATAAAATACGTGGTTTAAGTTGCGCCTACCTTTTGCCTCAATGTTTTTGTTCATAGCTGAAATGATTCTTTTTTTGCAAGAAGTAAAAACATCTAGAGCCCTATAGACATCGTCATCTGAAAAATCGCTTCGAAAAAAATAATTACCCTTATCATTTACTGTAGAAAGCTTTGAGCAGGGATTTATGATGCGATCCACCACAAGAAGTCTCATAATTGCATTGAAGTCAGATTTGTAGCGCATATTTCTAGTAGCGTTTCTTAAAACCTTTTCAATTCCAAGTGAATTGTAGTGAAAAAGTAAAACGGCACTACCGATGTTTTTGCGATGTTTGCTTTGTATATCAATCTTTTCAAAAGGATGGATGGTAATATCAAGTGCAGATGTTGCAGATGCGATTTCTTCGTTTCTTTTATCACATAAAGCCTTGAAGTGAGCAATAGGGTCATCGTATTGTTTTTCCAGCTCATCAAGGTATCCAAGACTTTCAACTGTCCTTGTGCTCACTTTGCCGTCTTTGCGATACCCATGCGCAATACTTAAATAAACTCGTCCGTTATCTCGCTTCGACTTTTTCAAAAACATGAAAACCGCCTTCTATCTGCAAATATACATTATTTCATTATACAGTATACAACAGTAGATGACAAGTAAAACTCATCAAATTTGACAAAAGAAAAGGCCTTTCGACCTGGGGAAACAAGGTTATTTTCTATTTGCTAAACTGCGGAATAGGCGAGCTGAAGAGACCATCAACACTATAAGATGTACCAAATGCACCGAAAGTACACCAAATGCACCAATAATACATCAATATACACCAAATGCACCGAAAGTACACCAATTTACACCATTTAACACCAGATAGATACATTTTCTATATTAAGAAAGATGCTAATTTGATTTGTAGGAAGTACGATTATTAACTTCTTTGCATATGTTGACATCACTAATATGCGAGGCTAAACTCATAACAATGGTTAAAAATAGATAAATATGCAATATAGACTATATGCCAAAATGTTACGAAAGGGCAGCCATGATTCATTGGTGCAATGAAGACCAAGGTGCTAGGGAAACTTGCAATAAGAATGGCTATGTTGTATTAAACCTAATCTTGAGTATTGTTTTCTTAATCTCTTTTTATGTATTGCTGCCAACGACAATCGCTAAGGCTTCAACACTTGAAACGCTGGAGTGCTTTGTTAAGAACGAAAGTGAATTGAGAGATGCGATCAAAAATTTTAGTGAAAAAAACCTAATTGTAACTTTTGAGGATAATATTCATCTATCCAAAAAACCCGGTCAAGCGGTTACTTTAAAAATTGATGGTAATGTGACTTTAAAAGGCAACTACAAATTAATCTGCATCACAAACGGTGATGTCATTACTGTTTCTTATACTGGCAATGTGACAATTGACGGAATAACGATTACTCATAGTGACGACTCTTACGGTTTTGGCGCTGACGTTTGCGGAAAAATGACTCTAAAGAGCGGTTGCATTTCAAATAACAATGGGTATTGTCCATCTTACGACGGAAAAGGTGGCCGATATATAGATGGCGGGGGTTTGTCGGTAAGACAAAACGGCACTTTCATAATGAATGGTGGGGAGATTGCTCATAATAATGGCTATGGATGTGGGGGTATAGAGAATCATGGGCGTTGCACTATCAACGCGGGAACCATTGTTGACAACAAGTCTTCGACTGGTGGCGGAGGCATACACAATGGAGGAGTATTGAAAATGCATGGGGGAACGATTGAGCGTAATAGTGCGAAATTTGATGGCGGCGGCGTTTATAGTAATCACACATTTAGTATTTATGGTGGCGTAATAAACAATAATTCTGCTTCTGGTGATGGTGGCGGTATATATGTCAGGGACAGGCTAAATATCTTTAACGGAAGAATCAGTAACAATTTTGCCAAACATGACGGAGGCGGCATCTACCTAAGTGACTCTTATGATTACGAGTCATACGACTATGTTCTCAAAACAAGAGGAAAGATTGTCATGAAAGATGGCGAGATATCGGGAAATAGGTCAACTGATGGCGGCGGAGTGTGCAGTTCGGCAACTTTTGTAATAAAAGGTGGTCGAATTTTTGACAATTATGCAAGTGAATATGGTGGGGGTGTGTGCGATT
The DNA here is from genome assembly GCA_002293265.1 of Eggerthellales bacterium UBA948. Lineage (GTDB taxonomy): Bacteria > Actinomycetota > Coriobacteriia > Coriobacteriales > UBA8131 > UBA8131. The sequence continues at coordinate 2,475 of DBCW01000155.1, read as the reverse complement.
TATCAGATAAAAGGCTTAAGATAGAAGTAAACTCAATTATCGGTAATAATGCTGGGATGCATTCCAAATCAAGCGAAATCTACAAGTTTAGTGACCAAAATTTTAAAATCACTTTAAACGGTATTCCTGCGAATCTACTTCCGGGGCAAAAAAGGAAGTTTTCTGTCAAATTTAGCGAGGAGCATCCATTTGAAAACGTGAGTATTGCCTGGATCCATATTGGCCAACCTCATACAAGACCAGTAGGTAAAGGCAATTCGATAGTTATACCTACCAAAACTGAAGCATATGAAAAGTATGAGTGCTCAGTTGCTTTGTATAATGACAACTACTTCAGCGGTTACGGTGAAACTGATAACTATTACATTTTATCCGAGCAAGAGTTCAAGATTGGGTTTGATGTAAATGTAACTCGCAATTTTAATAGCAAAGCAGCTTATATAGAAGCTGCTTTGGGTCCTGGCATGGTTCTTAATGCTCCGGATTCTTTGAAGCCATCTACAAAACATATTAAGATTGAGAAAAAGTCTAATCGAAAAACCCAAAAATATAAGTTTGTACGAGATAAAAATGGATTCTATAAGATAAAGAGTATCAATTCAGGAGGTTACTTAACTGTAAGCGGAGGTAAAGCAAAACCCGGTGCCGCTGTTGGTGTTGCTAATTCCAGCAACTCAAAAGCACAGAAATTTAAAATAACGTATGCAGGAAATAATAGTTATGTAATTTTATCTGCTCTTGATGAGCGCTACTGCTTGGATCTAAAAGGAGATAGTATCAAAAATGGTACTAAACTGATTATTAAAAAGCACTCACCGATAGACATGTATCAATACTTCAAAATTAAAATGAGATAAACAAAGGACTTGCTCGCTTGTCATCTTAAAGCAATTATTTGGCGCTTTCCTTGCAAAAATGTAAGCTTGCTTTCGCTGCCTCGGTGAAATAATCATTTATACTCAGACAATACAAATGTGGAGGATAAATCGGGGCTTTACTAACCACTCAACATAAAACGAGGTTTATTGCTATGTCAGAGTCTAAGCAAAAGAATAATTCGGCGTCCAAAAAGGGCTCTACAGTCATACGAACGCTATATTTTTACTGGCAGGTCACAAAAGTGCAGTGGCCAATGTTTTTATTAACGCTGGTCTCTACCTTGGCTTTTATATTCTTTCTTTCTTTTGGAAGCCCCTATATTATTGCGCTTATTATTGATAAAGTCTCTACAACTACAGTTGCGCCAAACGAGGTCTTTACGGAATTTGGTTTATACATATTGATGTTCATCGGCGTAAATGTTTTGGGTCAGCTGGGATCCAAGCTGCAAGATTATAGCGTTTGGAAGTTGGAGATAAGAGCCAACTATCTTCTTGCGACCAAGGCCTTTGATACGCTCTCCAATCAGTCGATGACATTTCACTCCAATCGCTTTGGTGGCTCATTAGTCTCGCAAACGCAAAAGTTCATGAGTGCTTATGCAGTGCTTTTAGAAAACCTCATTTATGCGATCATTCCAATTGTAATGACAGCTGTTTTTACAGTACTGATGCTTGTAGGAACAGTGCCTCTTTATGTAGGCGTTTTAGCCATTTTGCTTATCGTGTATGTTGTGGCTGCCTATCTGATGTACAAGCGTGTTTTGCCCTTGAACAGCGCTGCGGCAAGTGCACAAAATGCCTTGTCCGGTGAGCTTTCGGATAGCATCACAAATATTCAAGCTGTAAAATCATATGGTCGTGAAGCCTACGAGCGGCAAATGTTTGATGCTGCAAATCGAGATGTGGTCGAGGCAGATTCCCGACGCATGCGTGCATCAACGCTACGCGGTGCCATAACTGCTGCGATCATCGTGGTGATAATGATTTTGGTGGTTATATTCATTACCGGTGGAAACGCATGGTTTGGCATTAGTGCGGGCACATTAGTGATGATGTTTTCGTATACCTACTCCCTAACTATGCAGTTCAATCGTATCAATATGACTTTCCAGCAGGTTAATCGCGGATTTGGTGATGCTCGCGATATGACACTCATATTAGATGAACCAACGCTGGTAGCAGACATAGAAGGTGCTCAAGACCTGGAGGTAAAAGAGGGTGCCATAGACTGCAATGATCTTACTTTTTGGTACGCTGATGCAAGTGAGCAAAACACGGTATTTCGTGACTTTTCTCTCCACATACCGGCAGGTCAAAGACTTGGTCTTGTGGGAAGATCCGGCAGTGGCAAAACCACTCTCACCACGCTTTTGCTCAGGCTGTCAAACTTGCAGGAAGGCAGTATCTTTATCGACGGACAAGATATCTCCCAAGTTTCTCAAGTAAGCCTAAGGCAGCAAATTGCTTATGTGCCGCAGGAGCCGCTGCTGTTTCATCGTACAGTTAGAGAAAACATTGCCTATGGTTGCCCGGATGCCGGCGAAGAAGCTATTCGCGAAGCGGCTATCAAAGCCAACGCACTGGAGTTTATCGA
>DBCW01000032.1:3636-9834 GCA_002293265.1 Eggerthellales bacterium UBA948 | reverse complement strand
TGGCAAAAAGCTTATCAGTAATAGATAGCTCCTCTTTACCAAAATGATAACGTATGCGAGCCACACCATTGTTCAAACTGCTTGTAGTATATCTTGCTGAATCAGCTCTGTAGTTCAATGTGTCATACTTCACAATAGTATGTGTCCGGATTATTTGGGTTGAAACTTTCGTTGCACCACATGACGGTTATCAGGTCTTTGCTGTCAGATAAATTAATAATATTGTGAGTATAACCGGGAATCATTTCCACAATGGAAGCATCATTGCCGCTGACATAGTATTCGTACACCGGATAATCTTCACCATCTTGTGTTTTTCCAACACGCCTGAGTTGGATCAAACCTTCTCCGCTGACTACGCAGAACTTCTCCCATTTACTGTTATGCCAGTGTTGTCCCTTTATTACTCCCGGTCTACTCACATTCACGGACACCTGCCCACGATCAATAGTGTGTAGAATTTCTGTAAAGCTGCCACGCTCATCAACATTCATTTTTAGTTTATAGATATTATCGTCTGGGTTAAGATAACTCAAATATGTGCTATATAGCTTTTTCGAAAAGCTACCATCGGTTACATCGGGAACTGAATGATCGTGACGAGCTGACTTGAAGCCCAGTAAAAAGCTTTCAATTACACCAAGAGTAACTCTGTAGGCACCGGGCACAAAACAATACTTACCACTTTCAGAGGGCAAACATTCTGCATCAGTAAAACAACATCTATCAATGTTGCCGATGAGTGCTTCTAGCATACCAGTTACGAGATCATCAATGTAGAGCAACTCCAATTCTACGCCTGGGTCATTAATAGTGTAGTCATGTTCGTTTGCGATTGCATCACAAAACGTGGCGACAGCTGAATTATATCCGGGTCGACACCACTTGCCAAACAGATTTGGAAAGCGATATACGAGCACCGTGGCACCGGTGTCCTCTGAATAATTAAACAGAAGCTCCTCGCCTGCCAGCTTGCTTTCACCATATGCAGAGTTTTCGTGCCGCCCTTTCAAAGATGCTTGAATCGAACTCGATAGCATCACAGTGCATTTATTGTTATGATGTTTTAGCAAATCAAGAAGACCATCCAAGAAATCATAGTTACCTTTTTGGAATTCAGCTGGATCTTCAGGTCTGTTGATTCCTGCAAAATTGAACACGAAATCTGTGTTAGCACAGTAAGCTGATAGTTCTTCTTGCGTGCTATTGATGTCGAACTCATAAACAGTTAAAGGAAGCAGAGGTTGATACCGCTCACGACAATCTTTACCTTCGGCAATGTTTTTTAGAGCCATGCAAAGATTTGTTCCCACGAACCCCTTTGCCCCAGTAACAAGTATATTCATTATTGAGCAACCTCGCTTTCACGACCTTCAAGTGCAAGTTGCACATACTCTGCGGTCTTGATCTTCTCGATCGTCTCTTCCACACTTAGTCTTTTTGTGTTATTGGACGTGTAGGCTTCATCTGCCATTGTCTGAACTTCACCTTCGACAACAAATCTGTCGTAGTTCAAATCGCGCATATCGGCATGAATCCGAAAATAATCACCCATATCCTCCGCGCGCAAACACTCTTCACGCATCATAAGTGTTTCGTAAAGCTTTTCACCATGTCGCGTGCCGATCACCTGCGTACCAGTGTACCCAAAAACCTTTTGAACCGCCTCAGCCAAATCGGCAATCGTAGACGCTGGTGCCTTTTGGATAAACAAATCGCCCGGCTCGCCATGCTCGAATGCAAAGCAAACAAGATCAACTGCTTCATCAAGATTCATGAGAAAACGTGTCATTGCTGGATCGGTTATATTGACCGGTTGACCTTTGCGAATTCTATCAATAAAGAGGGGGATTACACTCCCTCGACTGCACATCACATTTCCATAGCGTGTACAACAAATAGTAGTTTCACCAGCTGCTATTTGTGCATTTGCATAAATAACCGATTCCATCATTGCCTTGGATTTGCCCATAGCGTTTATGGGGTATGCTGCTTTATCAGTTGATAAGCACACTACACGTTTCACAGCCGCTTCGATAGCAGCGTGCAAGACATTATCGGTACCAATAACATTGGTCCGAACCGCTTCCATTGGGAAAAACTCACAAGATGGCACTTGTTTGAGTGCAGCAGCATGAAAAACATAGTCAACCCCACCAATTGCGTCACGCACCGATCGTTTGTCACGCACATCTCCAATATAAAAGCGCACTTTGTTTGAGTATTCGGGCATACTAGCCTGAATACGATCCCGCATATCGCTTTGCTTCTTCTCATCACGGCTGAATATACGTATTTCACCAATTCCAGTTTCAAGAAAGTGCTTTAGGATAGTTGAGCCAAACGATCCAGTTCCTCCCGTAATCATCAAAGTCTTATCATTGAATTCATTGTTATATATCATTTCATTATTCCTCTCGTAGAATACTATATGACTATTTAATACCTTGAAAAAACCGGGCTATTGCTTTATTAGCAATTGCATTGTCACTTTGGATGTATTCAAGCTCCTTTTTGCAGGAAATATCGAATCCAGCGTAGTTGATGTTCGCCATATAGTTTGCAATCTGCTCCTTAAAACCTGATTTGGTGTAGTCGATAGCAATTCCGAGTCCCTTAGACACAGTTTTGTTACCCATAATCGACTCGGCTGTACACATTTGTGGTATATGAAACTGAATACCGTCGTAATACTTATTCCCCATAGCACCTTTTGTAATAAAGTCATTCTTGTAAATGTTGTGGATAATATTGGTGTTTGCTGCGAACTCTAATCTCTCTGCAGGTTGATAAGCACCATGAAAAAATACGTTGCCATAACGCTTTTTCGAAACATGCACCTTTAAGTTTTCCGCAACTCTCTCTTCGCGTCCATTGTAGTGAAGCTCGAAACGTTTATCGCCCCCCAATTCATCTATTAAAGCAATGTTAGCTTGCTCATGACGTATCATTCCCCAATAACGAACAAGTATTGGGTTTTCGCAACGACGAGGTATTGTCTTGGATGTCTCTAAAAGCAAGTTGTGTTTTAGCAATACTTTATTTGGATTATCTAGGTACTTAAAAAAATCAGATGAACTTGCCACGACTATACCTGCCCCCAATGACAACTTTCTGATTAGTTCTCGATAGAAAACATGATTCTCGTGACTTACATCGCGATAATCGAGTAGGTAGTTACCTTTATAGTGCTTTTGGAGAAAATTAAAAATTGCAATACCCGGTGTTGAGTGCAGTACGACAATCTTATCGTATCTTTCGCGCTTAGTGAGTTCGATTACGAACCTGCGATACCGATAGATGTGTGGCAACTTAGAATAGAGCGGGTTTTCATCTTCAATAAGTTCTCTGAATATGAAACTTTTAGCTACACCATCAGGAGGAGGTATATCCACTTTACCGTTCCTGTTCCAGCTGACAAGATGCAATTCATGATCATGCTTGAGCATGGAACTGTAGTCGTGCATGTACGGCATATGTGCGATGCGCACAAATCCTAAAAGTAGTATTTTCATCGTTTATCACCACGCTTGACGATACCGATGAGAATTTGTTCCATCTTCTTCACACAAACGGTTCGGGAAAGGTTTTTCTGCGCGTACTTTCGCCCGCGCTCACTTAGTTGTTGTAGTCGCTCAGCATCCTTATAGAGCAACTTGACTGCAGCGGCTAGCTCTCCGGCATTATCGATATCGACGCAAACACCTAAATCTTCACGCTCGACCATCACTGCATATAGCGAGTTCCTCTCAACTGAACTCACGATGGCCTTACCGCATGCTAGGAGAATGGGCATCTTGGATGGCGTGCCAGTATATATCACCTCTCGTCGAAGCGGAATGAGACATACATTGCCAGTGGAATAGACATCGGGCACTAAGTCGACTGGTTGAAGGGGAAGAAATACAACATTTTCAAGACTTGCAGCCTCAACTGCGTCAACAAAGTTCTGCTTAGCTATGCCATCACCCACAACTTGGATAATAATGCCGCTTTCGTCTTTTAGGAGTTTTGCGACCTCAAGCATAGTCTTCCAATTAAACTGTAAACCAATGCTACCAGCAAACTGGACATAAAACTTATCGTGTTGTATGGAATACTTTTCCATAAAGCGATTATACTTCCACGGTATGTCATAGCTACGCCGATCATCATACCAAGGTGGAACTATATGCAGTTTACAACGCGGACACCCAGCCTTACAGCAAGCCTCAAACATATCCTCAGAAAGCACAGCCACTGCTGAGGACATGCGATAAGCAGCACGCGAGAGCAAATCCATCCCATAATACAGCATTTTTGGAATGTTTAGACTCTTAGCTTGACCTGGCCAAACATCGTATATATTCATAAGTATGGGCTTGCGAACGAAAAGCTTCAATAATAATTCTTGAAAAAAAACTGTTGGGCATGATTGAAGAAATACAACTTCACAATCTCTTTGCACCTTTGCCGCCGGTAACATCTGAAGCGCATACTTGACCTCATCGAGATATCGTTTCACAAAATTACTTTTGTCAATAACCTTACGCGGTATCGTACTTACAGAAAAGCCATCGCGTCCAACTAACGAAACAGGCAAAATATCGTAATCGTGCTTTCGTTCGCTTTGAATAAGATGAACGCTATGACCAAGCTTAATCAGACCGTCGATGATTTGTTCTGCCATCTGATTATTTGGACTCGGAGTATCGAATCCGTCCATTGTGATATAGAGAATCTTCATCTCCCCTTGCCACCGAATATTGAACCGAAGGTACGACCGAATACTTCAAAATCAATAGAGATACTTGCATTTCTAGAATAGAAAAGCTCCAACTTTTGACGCTCACCGCTTTCAAAAGTTGCGGCGTTACGTGCATTTACTTGCCACCATCCTGTGATTCCAGGCTTAACTGCGAGTAGTATTTGTTGTTCATCGTAGGTAAACCAATTTAATTCGTCGTTGGTAATCGGCCGTGGCCCAATTATGCTGAGATGGCCTAAAAAAACATCGATAAAGTTTGCAAACTCATCCATGCTCGTACGTCGTAGAATTTTTCCTAGTTTTGTGATTCTAGGATCGTTTTCCACCTTTCTTTCTTTTTGCCACTGATCGAGTTGTTCTAAGTTTAGATGTTTTACGACATTATCTGAGTCAGCTACCATAGTACGAAACTTATGAATCTTAAAAACCCTTCCGTTAGCACCAACTCTAGTCTGTGTGTATATTGGAGATCCTTTTGTATCTATTGTGATTAAAATTGATAATAAAAGTCCTGGTATTAATCCAAGTATTAGCATAATTGTGGAAACTATAATGTCCAATGAGCGCTTGACAACTCGATATAAAAATGAGTTTGGTATTGATTTACTTGAAAATATTGTTTCAAATACTTGTTCAACATTACTAGTCGACTGGTCATATGTATTTGATGAATCTGCCATCTTTGCACTTCCGCCATTAATAGCAGATGTACTATCACTTATTGCATGTCTTTCTAGGTCAAAGAATTTGACTTCCTTTTTCTGTTTTCTTCTTCTTGCATTTTGGGGTATCTCTTGCTCAACATCTAAAACTGCGCCCCCCTTTATATTTGCCATAATCTGGCTCTCCTTTAACTCCCCACTCCTACGCTGTAACGCTTTTTCTTATAATCTCTAGTCCTACTTTTAGCTTGACTATTTGTCCGAACATTTCTGCTTGTAGATATGCCAGTCTTTTGTGGCGGTCTACTTTTTTTATGATCGCTGTGTGGTTCATCAGCGGTCCTCTGGTGATTATTACTTTGTCGTTTTCGATGATTCCTTCTGACATTTGGACTATCCGCTCGCCACTTCCCATGAATGATTCTATTAAGGCTATTTCGTATGTGCTCAGTGGTATAAACTGACTCTCATTACCCAGCAGTCTTGTGAACGTTGGGATTTGGGCTATTGCGTGTGCCAGTCTTTCTGCGTCTTCTGTAAATACGAATAAGTAGCCCGGGAAGAATATCTCGGTGCGTAGCTTCCATACGCCTTGATACTTTTTCTTAACCTCGTATTGGGCTATGAAACACTCTTTTATTAGCGCTTCATCTACTAGCCTGCCTATGAGGTTGAGAGTGCGTTTTTCTTCACCCGCTTTTACTTGGATTACGTACCACATTGGCTTGTTTGTGCTTACGGTATTCACCTCCCTTTGGTACCTTGCTTGTTGTTCTTGCCTGCGTCTTT
>DBCW01000032.1:0-3530 GCA_002293265.1 Eggerthellales bacterium UBA948 | reverse complement strand
GAGTAGTGCCTAATACAACGTCTTGCATATGGATTACCGCTTTCGTAAGGATGGCAGTGGTGCGAGTAGTGCCTAATACAACGTCTTGCATGTGGTTTTTTGCTTTCGCGGTAGTAACAAGTGGCGGTGTAATGACAGAATGCTTCGCTCACGATGACACTATCGGAGGATGAGTTCCTGCGTCATTAATTGTGGGATTTTGGTTGTGCTTTGCTATTTTGAAGTATAGCCATGCTAGCGCTGCACTTGACAGCTTTTGCCTTGTTAGCCCCCTGACGACTCCCCTATTCGTTCTCTTGTCTGCCTCGAAACACGCTCCCAGCGATGTTTTCGTGTCGTGCAAGATATATACCTCTTGCAGTTGCCTGCTTGCAGCGGTTACTCTACTCCATAATCGCTGTAAGCAAATAACTCCTCTGGGCTCGTCAACAGGAGAATACAAAATCTCTTAGTTGAGCGTGTCTGCCTCTGGTGTTGTATTTTTCTCTGGCTTTTGACAGATATTTATAGTGTTTTGGATTGTGTGCATCACTGCTTAGGTGACTGACCAAACCTTCTTTGAATAGACGTCTTGCCGGTTCTTTGCTTGAACCCATGCGGCCGCCGGAGATAAAATCAGCTGATACCTGTAGCTTGCATCCCATTCGTACAAGTTTACTTGCAACTTTGATGTCTTCTTGTACTGCACGGTATCTCTCTGGATGCGCGATTATAACCTTTAGCCCCTTGTTTTGAAGTTTGTAGATGGTCTTTTCATACTCGTGATAATCGTGTCTGTCAGCATTGCTTGAAAACTCCAGTAAAAACTCTTCACTGCCGGAGAACTTAAGCTTTTCTGCCCATTCATTAATACCTAACTCCATAAGTTTGCGGTGATTTACCTCAAAGCCCATTTGCAGAGGAAATCCGTTGACGTTGGCACTAAGTAAATCAAATGCTTTCCACGCCGCTTTGTAGTCAAAGAACATGTCGCGAACGTGAGGAGTGCACACAATTGAGGTTACACCGCTTTCTCGTGCCGCTCTTAGCATCTCTAGCGACATAACCAGATCGCGCGCTCCGTCATCAATTCCGGGTAATATGTGACAGTGAATATCTCGCACTAACCCTCCCTCGCTGCTTTTTGCTTGGATGCAAAACGAGTTCCAATATTATCCAAAGGTATAAGTCCGCCTGATTCTCCTTTTGTGTCTTCATCTGAATCTTTCGACGGAGAAAACACTTCATCTAACGCCTTTCTATCCTTTACCCGTTTGCCCTCGGTCGTATAGTAAGCGTAATAAGACTCTGAACCAATTGGCTCGCGGTAGTTTGCACAGGCACCTAAAACATGCACGTCAGCTTTCTTTAGCTGGTCATAAGCAAACGCAAGTTCTTTTCGTCTGGTGTGTTTTGGTCTGACTACAAACAAGACGCCGTCTACATGAGTACCTAAAATTGCAGCATCAACAAAAGTGCCTATTGGAGGCGTGTCAAATATCACGTATGAAAAGTTCTTTTCAAGCACTGTCACTAGTTTTTCAAAGCGTTTGGACGACAAGATATCTGCGGGATTTGGAATATTTGGCTCCACATCTAAGAAAAACAAATTTGGTATTGGAGTAGCCACTACAGCATCGCTTAGTTTTGTTTGCCCTGTTAACACTGAATACAATCCGGCCTCTGGGCGCAGGTTCATATAGTTGGCCAGGCTGCGGCGACGCATGTCTGCATCAACTATTAGAACCAATTGCCCGGAGGTCGCAATTGCTTGCGCCAGATTTAAAGATATCGTTGATTTGCCTTCGTTTGCAATAGAACTTGTAACGGCGATAGACTTTATCGGATCATCGGGCGACAGAAAGCGGATGTTGGCAAAAAGCGTTTTTGAGGCATTTTGCACTTCTGATTGAGCCGAAAATTCCGGTTTTGTTTTTCGAGGTCTTTTAAGTTGCGGCATTTGCACTCACTTTACCCTTACTACTTATTCTCAACAGGAATTCGACCTAAAACCGGAATGCTTATCAGTTCTTCGATCTCTTCCGGATTGCGAACTCGTGTATCTAAAATGTCTAGCAAAACAATGATTGCTATGGCTAAAAACAAACCGGCGAGCAACGCTACACCTGTATACATTACACGTGGAGGACCGGAAGGTGACAGCGGCTCGCTTGCCATATCAACCACGTTTACGCTGCGCAGATCCATGACCTCTTGAGCTACCTCATCGGTCGCTTTGGCAATGGCATTGGCAATTACCGCAACCGCATTGGCTGACTGACCTTCAACCTCTAAAGTGATAACGCGTGTTGTGGTCTCACTGCCAACAGATACTGTATAGCTGCCTAGATCAGACATCTGCAAACTGCTTGCAGCATCATTTAATACGCGATCGCTTTTTATCAGTTTTGAGACATCGTTAGTGATCATCTGGCTTGCCGTCAGATCGGTATTAGTTATAGTTTCGGGAGCTTCTGAGGATTTGGTGAGGATATACATAGACACACGAGCTGTATAGAGATCGGGCAAAAAGACCCAGCTGACTAAGGCGGCAATTATTGCGNNACGAGCAGTGTAGAGATCGGGTAAGAATACCCAACTAACAACGCCTGCAAAGATTGCGCAAAGAATAGGTATCAGTATTACAATTTGCATGTGCTTACGCACGAGCTTAAGCAAATCAAGTAGCGTCATTGCGTAATACTATCCTTCCCCTTTTTACCCCTGCTACTTCAAGGCTTGTAGCTTTTATCGCCTTTCAAGAATCAGCAATGAACAATAAATGTTGTATTACATATACAAACATAATTTTCTTATTGTGTTCATATATATTTAATTGTTTCTTCTTGTTATATCCTATCAATATCTTACTTATTATACAATACCTTAACACTTTAGAAACCTAAATTTTTAATGCTAATCTCTAATTGTTTCTTATACTTATATATGCACATTTATATACATCATTTTGTATAGAGTTTTACGGTGACAAATTGCCCCAGGTACAACACAGGGAGCCAATATATACCTGGCTCCCTGACATTTATACTTATGTATGAGTTGTGAATCCGCCGTAAGCGATTTACTTAATCGGCGCTCCCTTAGCTCTTCAGCTCAAGAAGCTTGGTTTTAAGCTCCCCTTCGATTCTAGCCAGTTCCATCTCGGCTTCGGCACGTTTTTGTCTGCCTTCTCTTTGGATCTGTACAACCTCGTCCAAGGTATCGATAAGATTTTTGTTGGTAATCTGCAAGGTCTCGATATCTACTATGCCGCGTTCGCTTTCTCTGGCAGTATCAACTGTAGCAGTTTTAAGAGCCTCGGAGTTTCTGCGCAACAGCTCGTTGGTCATATCGGTCACTTCACGTTGAGCCTGAGCTGCGCGCTGACTGTGATCCACACTAAGCGCTAAGACCATCTGCGACTTCCACAGCGGAATCGTGTTTACCAACGTTGACTGAATCTTCTCGTTCATCAAAGCATCGTTGTTTTGTATCAAGCGGATCTGCGGAGCCATTTGTATGGATATTGTTCGAGTCAGATCAAGGTCGTG
>DBCW01000146.1:9637-29690 GCA_002293265.1 Eggerthellales bacterium UBA948 | reverse complement strand
CATGTTTTTCTGCTTGTTTGGTGTCTGTGTTATTTCTTCCGAATTAATGCCTTTGAATACGGAATAATGGCGGCTTCTTTGTCGCTTACAACGGTGTTAATAACTAGCTTTTTCATGGTTTTTGCTCCTTTTAATAATTAGCGTTTAATATGTACTGAACTGGTCTGGTCACCTATAGGGATATGACCATGTCCAGATAGACTAAATAGTCATGTCTGAACCAGCCGTACAAGAGATTAAAATCTCTCTTGTCCGGGCGGTCAGGGGTTCCGCTGGGCATGTGGACAAAGTATGTTTTGACCACTTGATCACTTCTGTAACGCTCTTCTTCTTACGGTATATGCCCGTCCATCGGTGTTAATTTCATAATCCATTGACTCTTCAACGTGTCGCATTACCGTGCGTCTATTTAAGCCTGTTTCATTTGCAAGCTGATTGTAAGTTGGTGTTGTGACTCCTTGCGCTTCAAGCGATTCAAAAGCTTTTTCAATCTCGCTTGCATTTGCTTGCTTTCTGCGGTCTGGGCGGCTTCCTGTTGGCGTATAAGGTTCAGCAGCGCATAGCTTGCCCGTAGCGTCTAAAACGTGGCGCGGATACTGAAACCAAATCTCGAATGGTTCAGGGCTTGCAGTATGCCTTGCGACCACTTCAACGCGCCATGCTGACCATTGGGCTAGTGCCATTTGTTGAAACTCAAAGCGTCTTTGACCCTGCGCTTGTGGCGCAAGGTCACGATATTCAGGCGGTTCAGATTCGGCGATCATTTCACCAATTGCGCCGCTAGCGTCAAGTTGCGTAAGGTCTAATATGCAATCAAAATCACGACCAAAAGCGCCACTACCGCTTCCACGATCTAAAACGCTCTTTCGACTTTGTGAACCTTTGCTATGATGATGAACAAGCGCCACGCTGGCGCCTGTTGCGTCTGCGAACCTGTCAAGCAACTTCAAAACCTTGCTAACGTCTTGCACTGTGTTTTCATCGCCACTTGATAACTTGTAATATGGGTCAACAATTATAAGATTATAATTAACCTTAGATTGTATGATTCTCTCAATCAATGCATCTGTAAATGCTGAACCATCCGCTATGCTATCTGACCCTCTAAGATTTAAAGCCATTAAACGCCCACGTTCTGGTATGAGCTTAGTTACATTTGATAAATTCCAATAACGCTCACTAAATGCATCTGCTCTAATCTCAAAGTTAACATATAGTACATTGCCTAATGTACATTTTAGTCCTAGCCAACGGCTACCCGTGGCAACCGCTAGAGCAAGTTCTAACAGTAGTAAGCTTTTACCAGCCTTTGACGCGCCTGTGATTAACATCTTATCGCCTTGATATAGCAAGCCATCAATTAAAAACGGTGGTAGTGTTGGGCGTTTTGTGATGTCTGCGAAGTCAACAAATGGCGGCAACTGAACGTGTGTGCGGCTCACCGCCTCCATCTCTAGCGAGCTTCCGGCGGTAGTTTCATCGCTGTAGGGTACTTGCTCTAAAGCGCTGAAATAAGATTCATCAAAGCGATCATTGATAATCATATTTATTCAGCCCCTCATAGACCATACTTAGATCTTCCATAGCGTCAATCAAGACGGCTCGCAGATCATCAAACACACACATTGGCTCTTTAGCGCGTTCTAAAGCCTCTGAAAGCTTGCCAACGGTGGCACGGTGGTAGTAATCACGGGCGATAATGGCCATATGGCGATTAGGGGCAATGCTGTAGGTATTAAGTAGGCTAGCTAGATCAGCTTCATGTATTTTGTTGCCCGTGGTTCGTAGGAAGTCTCTCAAAGAGACAATATCGACCGCTAAACCTTGCGTGTCCATTTCAACCATTGCCACATAAGTTGTGCGGTTGCGTTCTGTGAAGAAATAGCAAGCATCAAACTTGGTGGCGATTGCCGCGATCTGGTCAGGGTTGGACAACATAAAGCCTAATAGTTCGTGTTCGCTGTCTGGGCTATGTGGCGGCACGTAGCCGGTGAGATTCACGACGCTAGCAGTTCTACTAATGAGCGTTTGGCAATACGCCATTTACGACCGCCAAACTTGCAGCCGCGAATCTCACCACGCCGTAACATACCGCGAATTGTGTTTGCATGTAGATTTAAAGCTTCGGCGACTTCTTCAACCGCCATAAAGTCGTTATACCCGGCTAAGAGTTCATACATTGCAGGTTCATACATTGCCGCTTCGTCCATAGGTGGTACTATATTAGTGTGTCCATTCGGCACGGCATGGGACGCGCCAACCGCCAAGTTACAGCGTCCCATAGTCTCTAGTTTATTCATCGCATTCAACCTCCGAAAAAAGTTCAGCCTCGCTACCTGTGTAACCCATTTCATGCAGGGCTTTTGTGATCTTGGCTCGTTGCCCGGGAAATGCAATCATGCGCCCCCGGAGTATGTTGTTAATACTTGACACATGCATACCCGTGCGTCTCGATAATTCACTTTGCGAGACGTTCCTTTCTCTGATTTCTTTTTCAACTCGAAGCATATCTGCCCCTTTCTTAGGTCATGGGTGTTGACACCCGTTTATGATGGGTCTAGTATATGACCTATGGCATAACTATTACAGGTTGTTTTACTAGTAAATAATAAATTAGAGGAAATCATGAAATATTATCCAGCCATATCTGGCAACCAACACGGCATAGATTTAGGTTATGTGCTTGTCCATTCCATTGAACCTCTGTTTATTGATAATGTAGTAGGAATTATGGAACTATCTGACCGCTGGGCTTTTTCAGAACTTTCTATCAATCATGTGAATCTGAAAGAAACGTTTTTCGGCAAAGAGCTTGAGAATCTCGCGCATGGTTCAGATGATGAAATAATATCTATAAGTAAAGAGTTTGGTGTGTTGTGTTCTCCGTATGGCAGCCGTTTACATGACTTTGTCACCCGTGAAACACTAGACAGTTTTCGCTTACCCAAAGAAGAATACAGAGAATCAATCATTGCAGCATTTGACGCGCTTTCTATATCAATGCTAAACGAGCTGTATTTATCAGGGGTACATCAAACAGACATAGACGCAATAGAGGAATCTCTGAAACTAACGCGCGCTTTAATTCAAGCTGAAAAAGAGCTTCGCGGAAAAGTGGTTTCTATTTCTGAAATCCGGGCTACCGCAAAGCATTTTATCGCGACTAGAGAAACTATTAGAGCGATGGCAGAAAAACTATCTACTGTAGAAATAGAGAAACTAAGTTTAGAACGTGGCGGCTTTCCGCTAGGCTCATTTGACTTTTTTGATTTATGCCTGTCAGAAATCCCTCGTAAGTTTGGGCGATTGCTTGAAAATGAGTTCGGCGAAAAAGTAACCAAAATTGACTTAATTCTAGCGCATGGTACAGATGTAATTATAAAAGGTGATGAACAATCCATCGATTTTAGACTTGCGCCCTTATCCTATGAAAATGGTGAGCAGCCATACACGCTAGCACAGGGCATAACCGCATTGCTGTATGAAGTCGCTAGAGCTAAACGAACGTGGGAAAAGTGTGACCACTGCGAAACTTTATTCCCTCTCAAGCCCGGGCAAATGCGAGATATAAAACACTTGCCCGACAAGTCAGCCCCCGGGCGTTATTGCTCGCAGGAATGCCAACAAAAAGCAAAATACAAGCGGCAAAATGACAGGAGGTGAAATTTATGAAAGTAAAAGGCACTGGAAGCATTAAGCAGGTCAAAAACAAAGGTGTACCGGTTAAAAACTCTTGGCAATTAGTTTTAAGCCTTGGCGTTGATCCGCTTACTGGTAAGCGTGTGCAGAAATACCGTCACTTTAGCGGCACTAAAACGGATGCTAGACGCGCTCTAGCAGAGTTTAAAAGAGAAATAGAAACAGGCCTGAAGCTGAACGCTGATACTGTCGTATTTGGGGATTATGCTAAGCAGTGGGAAGAATCCCGTAAGTTATCCGGACGGCTCACAGAATCAACTATTGCGCGTGGTAAGTACAATTTGCGCCATCTTAACCGCCATCTTGCTACAGTTAAGCTAAAAGACATTGAGCCTACCACGATACGCAATCTATACATTGCTCTTGCCCATGAAGGTATAGGGCAAAACTCCATAGCAAAAGCGGCAATTACATTAAAGCAGATATTGAGGCAAGCATGTGCCGATGGTGTAGTTTTGAGAAACGTATGCGACTTTGTAGAAGCTCCAAAAATGCCAAAGTCTAAGAAAGGTACTGCACTTAGCAATGCGGATATCGCACGGCTGGCAAAGGCTTTAAAAGACGCTGAATCAAATTACTATCCCCTAGCTCAAATAGGACAGCAGCGGTTAACAATCGACATGTCACACGCAAGCGCGGTACGGCTAGCACTGACTACAGGGCTTAGACGTGGCGAAGTGCTGGCTCTTAGATGGTGCGATATTGATTTTGATGATGCCGCCTTGCACGTTCGCCATACGCTATGTAGAACGACAAAACTGCTAAAACTGCCAAAGACACATGGGAGCATTAGAACCGTCTCGCTTGATGATCGAACGATAGCCGATATAAAGCGTTGGAAAAACAGACAGGCTCAATACCTGTTCAGCATTGGAATCAAGCAGGACGAGCAAACACATGTAATTTGTAGCGAGGTAGGCGGTTATATGGACGCTGACAACCTCAATAGATGGTGGAAAGCATTTAAAAAGCAATATGGCTTTGATGGGTTGCGCTTCCACGATCTTAGGCACTGCCACGCAAGCATGTTAGTTGGTTCAGGGGTTAACTTCAAGGTAGTAAGTGAGCGATTAGGACATAGCAATATTGGCACAACACTAAATTTATATTCGCATGTTTTGAGGGAAAACGACAAAAAAGCGGCTAATATTGTTGGTGAGATTATGGGGCAATCAGCAAGCTTATAACCTGCTGCTTAGGATGGTTTTTATTTCACTGTGGTAGTTCTGGGGTAGTTTAAAGATTTACGGGCTTTGAAAACAAGAACAACGGTAGTAAATACCGCTGTTTACCTGCATAAATATGGCGGGATGTACGGGACTTGAACCCGCGACCTCTGGCTTGACAGGCCAGCGCTCTAACCAACTGAGCTATTGNNAACCAACTGAGCTAACACCCCGCGTGGGTTGCTACTATATTTAGTGTACTTAGCACTTCGCAAAAGTGCCTACTGAAAAGCAGCGAAGGATATTCTACTTGAGCGGCTCGCTTCTGTCTACTAAGAATCAAGCTTTTTTTGGCTATCTTTATCAGCCGCAAATACATGCCAGGTTTTACCTCTTAACTTAGCTTTCACAACCTTTGACAGATTCACTTTTCTCCATTCGCATATGTAGAGTGTTTTGCAAGGTAACATTGCTAACAGGCTCGAACTTTTCTATGTGGTTCAATTAACAATACTAATGACGAACGGGAGATTCATATGTTTGATTTCACAAACAAAGTAGTTGTTGTATCCGGCGCTTCATCTGGACTTGGTGCTCAAATGGCTAAAGGCTTTGCCGAGCGTGGCGCAAAACTGGTCTTGATGGCAAGACGCGTTGAGAGGCTTGAAGCTCTTGCTGAGGAGCTTTCTGCCGGAGGAACTGAGTGCCTGGTTGTTAAGTGTGATGTCACCGATTCCGCCGTGGTTAACGAAGCCGCTGCCACCGTTGAGGAGAAATATGGTCGTGTTGATGTACTGCTCAACGTTGCCGGTGCAGCTAAAAATGCCGGTGTTCTTGTGATGACCGATGAAGAGTGGGATTTCACAATTGATGCCGACATGACAAGCGTATTTTATGTGACCCGCGCATTTGCCAACATCATGAAGAAGCAGGAGTACGGACGCATCATCAACATCTCATCTATGTACGGACTTGTTGGTAATACCGCTATTGATACAGTCGCCTACCATACCGCCAAAGGTGGAGTTGTGAACTTCACACGCGCTGTTGCAGCTGAGCTTGCCAAGTACAACATCACATGTAACGCAATCTGCCCGGGATACTTTGAGACCGAACTTACAACCGACGTTTTGAACACCGACGACTTTACCGCTTACATGAAAGCAACTGTGCCTCTGGGACGTTATGGACGCTCCGGCGAGCTTAACCCAGGTGCTATTTTCCTTGCAAGTGACGAGGCTGCATACGTAACAGGCGTTATTCTCCCCATCGATGGCGGATACACTTGCGTTTAAGTCAACTTGGCAACTTATTAATTTTTTCTTAATTTTTGCTTGCATAAGATGAAAGATAGTAGTAACCTTTCATCTTCGCATTTCGCGATTTAAACATTGCGGGGTGGAGCAGTNNTCAAATCCGGTCCCCGCGACCAACAAAAACACAAGCAACCCCGCAAGGGGTTGTTTTTGTTTTTGTTGCTTGTGGTGGCACGGAGCTTGACCGACCTCGGTTCCTTATCAGTGTATGCTGATTAAGCAGACACTGATATCTGGATTCAGTCAAGGCCAAAGAGCGAAGCGTGCCTTGACGGAATCCTTAATCCGGTCCCCGCGACCAAAAACTTAACTCCTATTCTCGTCATCCATCATGTATTATGTTCTTAGGGAAAACTGGAAGGGGTGGTTCTCATGAGAAAATCAAAACGTGTTTGGATTTCTTTTTTACTAACAACAGCACTCTTAGTATCCATGCTTACAAGCTGCGCACAGCCAATTGATAACGGCACAGCGCAGAGACCAACAGTGGAAAACAACACTCCCCTCGCAACATACATCGAAGCTATTCCGTTTATCTATGACGAGGCGTTAGACTTTTCTGATGGTCTGGCTGCGGTGTGCCTTAACGGGAAATGGGGCTATATCGATAAAACCGGAGCCGAGGTTATTTCCCCCATCTACGCTGTGGCACAACCCTTTAGTGAGGGTCTGGCTGTAGTGGGACTAGAGGCTGATGGCTTGGTTGGTTATATCGATAAAACCGGAGTCGAAGTTATTCCACCAACTTTTAATGGCGCAAACCCTTTTAGTGAAGGTCTGGCCGCAGTGCAGATTGGCGATGATAAGGGTCTCGAACCCGAGATTTTCTTCATCGATAAAACCGGAGCTACAATTACTCCCCTCTACTATAGTGCCGACGATTTCAATGAAGGTATGGCAATGGTGCAAGATGGCATGTCGCATTACGTATGGATCGATCACAGTGGGACGGTGTTGCTCGAAGCAGGTGGTACCAATCGTGGAACGTCATTTAGCGAAGGCATGGCGATGATCTACCACACTTCAAATGAACGCTTCATTGACACCACCGGAAGTGAAGTCATCTCGCTGGAAAACTATCCCGGTGTTAATGATGTGCAGCCATTTTCTGACGGCCTTGCTCTGGTAAGAGGCCATCGCGATGTGGAGATAACAAAAGAAGAATCTGATGCAGCGGCCGACGGTAGTGCACCACCCATGGCAGAGCCAAAAGCCGAACCTACCGGTGAAAATGGCATGACCCGCGAATCTGTTGATGGTTATATCGACAAAACCGGTGAGTTGGTCATCGAGCTACCTGACGTTAGTTCCGGGAGCAGTTTTTCTGAGGGTCTAGCTGCTGTAACGACCTTTAGCGGCAACCCAAGAGGTTGCGGATTTATAGATAAAACCGGAACCTTTGTAATTGAACCCAATCCAAGTTGGCAATGGACATTTGATTTTAACGAGGGTTATGCTGCGGTTCAGTCGGCTGACGACGATCTATGGGGCTTCATCGACAAATGGGGCAACCAGGTGGTGCCTTGCATCTATGAGCTTCCGGAATACTACACTCTCAAAATCTCAGAAGGTATGGCGGCACTCAGCCTGAACGACAAATGGGGCTTCATCCAGATATCCGGCTGAGGAAATTTGGCGATAGGCCTCAGAAATGACAACCCGTATTGCCAACCGATTCTCCCCTCTTTGGTGCTAGCCCCTAACCTTTCTTAATAAAAGGCTTTCCTACCGGCAACACTACTCGTCCCAAATGCGTGTTCAGCACGGCTGCTCCGCAGCCATAAAATGACAAAAGTGCGATTAGTAATTCTGCCCACGCAGCCAAATCATGACCAAACTCTACGCCTACCAGTGCATTTAGTGATAGTCCTATAAACAGAAAGTCGATCAGAACGAAGATGAAGAATAGCACCTTATGCGTAGCAGCTGCACCATATGTCATGATCAGCGTAAATATTAGATAGCCCAAAAACGCCATGCCAAGTTGCTGGGTGTCTGCCATTGCTGCCAACTGCTCACCAAAGACTCCGTTTTGCAGCATCCAAGACATTGCCATTGCCAGCCAGAAAAAACCATAAGCGCCAAAAGCAGTTGCCCCAAAGGTATTCCCAAGTTTGCTGTCACTAAGAGAAGCGTATATCTGTGCTAGAGCGCCAAGAAATATTGCCCAAGGGATAACAAGCGCAACGCCCTCTGTCCAGCCAAGCTTTTGCGATGATGCTACAAATGTCACAATTGCCAAGCCGAAAAAGCCGATAGCCGAGGGATCAGAAACTTTAATTGCGACGCTTTGGACAATTTGCTTTTCAGGCTGCATTTTTTTCCTCTTTCTAAAGATCTGGCTAAGTTTGGATCGCTAATCAAAACACAAAGATCATTTTTGCGAGCCGCCATTATAGCTTATAGAAAGTAATTCTAATCAGCGGAAACCATGTAATTCGCCACCTGGTGCTTTTTCACCAACAACAGCGCCTTCAAAGCACCCTGAGGTACTTCCCAAGGCACTTCCGTAAAGAAAGGCAATAAAGTTTGACATAACTAACTTTCTGATATAACATGTGCTCGCTACAATGTTAGAGAGGGCTAACATTTTAATCAACACTAGGAGGAGTACATGAAAAGAGTAACAAAGTTTTTACAAATCGCAGCCATTTTGATGCTCTCATTTGCACTTGCCATGTCTTTGATAGGTTGCTCGGCACCGGCAACATCGTCTCAGGCATCAACAGATGAAGGCAACACGGCTAATCAAACCACTACTATCGAAGACTCGGCCACTCCAATGGGCTCCGCACAGGAGTACCCAATAGTAATTGAACATGCCTTTGGTGAGACTGTGATCGAAGAAAAGCCGGAGCGTGTTGCCACAGTTAACTGGGCTAATCACGAGGTGCCTCTGGCTTTGGGAGTTATGCCTGTGGGCATGGCAGTAGCCAACTTTGGCGACGATGACAGCGATGGCATGTTGCCTTGGGTAGAAGAAAAAGTAGCAGAATTAGGTGGAGAAGCTCCGGTTTTATTCGATGAGACAGATGGTATCGACTTTGAAGCAGTTGCAGACACACAACCGGATGTAATTCTCGCCGCATATTCCGGACTCACTCAAGAGACCTATGACACCTTAAGT
The DNA here is from genome assembly GCA_002293265.1 of Eggerthellales bacterium UBA948. GTDB lineage: Bacteria > Actinomycetota > Coriobacteriia > Coriobacteriales > UBA8131 > UBA8131. Next base: position 20,382 of record DBCW01000146.1, on the reverse strand, counting down.
GAAATTGCCCCGGTGGTGGCATTTCCTGAAACCGCTTGGGGAACCTCTTGGCGCGACACCATTATCTACAATAGCATGGGCATGGGCATGGCTGCAGAAGGCGAAGAACTGGTTGCCAACCTTGAGCAGAAGATGGAGGATGCGGCTGCAAACTATCCATCGCTTGAAGGCAAGACCGTCATGTTCCTCACTCATGTTGACACTANNTTATACCACCCATGACACGCGCGTTATGTTTTTTGAGGATCTGGGTCTAACACATGCCCCAAGCATCGCCAAGGCCTCGGCAGAGACTGACAAATTCTCTCTAACGATAAGTGCCGAACAATCCGACACTCTAAATGACGTTGACATCATAGTCACATATGGTGCCGAGGAACTGATGACCGCTCTTCAGGGAGACCCGGTACTCTCACAAATTCCTGCCGTAAAGAACGGTGCAGTAGTCTATCTGTCAGGAGACGGTCCTATGGGAACCGCTGCAAACCCAACGCCGCTTTCCATCGAATGGGTTTTGGATGACTATCTAAAGTTACTTGAGGAAGCAGCCGCGAAAAGCGCTTAAACGCAGATGATTTCCCGCCTGTGCGGGAATGGCAGAGGGTTGCAGAAATTACATGGGGAGAAAGCTACCGGCAACCCAAAAGGCAGGAGTTAAACGGACAGACAATGGCAGAAATAGCCGCAAACACTAGCACTACTTCGGATACCGCAAAATTGTGGTATCCGAAACGCTATAAAACGCTGGCACTGATACTGTTGGCAATAGTGCTGTTGGCATTATTGGTGGCTTCTATAAAGATTGGGTCACGCGAGGTAAGCTGGGAAGAAGTACTGGCAGCTTTCTCAGGAAATGTGGATGATATCGGCACAGGTTCGGTAGCCAAGCGCATTCCGAGAACGATGCTTGCGGTTCTCGCCGGAGCGGCACTTGCCGTGTCCGGCGCAGTCATGCAGGGTGTCACCCGCAATCCCCTTGCCGACCCGGGCATACTCGGCATCAATATGGGGGCAACGCTTGCAGTGGTTATTGGTATCGCTTTTTTTGGTCTCAGTGCTGCTATCAGCTACATTTGGGTTGCCATCATAGGCGCTGCCATAACGGCGGTGATGGTGTATGCAATCGCATCTCTAGGTCACGGCGGAGCAACGCCCATCAAGCTGGCACTAGCAGGCACAGCAACATCTGTAGCCCTGGTTTCTTTTATAACCGCGGTAACTCTACCCAGAAATGATATTGCCGAGAATGTTCGGTCATGGCAAATTGGTGGTGTGGGTGGAGCTACCATGGACGGCATTATAGCCGTTGTACCTTTTTTGCTGGCAGGATTTTTAATCTGTCTCATCTGTGCAAGCAAGCTAAACATGCTGGCTTTGGGTGACGAGCTAGCTGCAGGGCTTGGTGAGCGTGTGGCAATTGCCCGCGGTGTTTCTGCGCTTGGGGCGGTTTTACTTTGTGGAGCAGCCACGGCGATTACCGGGCCAATTGGCTTTGTAGGGTTGATCGTTCCACACGCCTGTCGTTTACTTACCGGCGCTGACCATCGCTGGTTAATTCCCTTTTCCGCAGTTTCCGGAGCCATACATTTGGTAGCTGCCGATGTGTTGGGACGCATCATCGCTCGCCCTGCAGAGCTGGATGTTGCCATCATTACCGCACTTATCGGCGCACCATTCTTTATCTACATCGTACGCAAGCAAAAGGTACGATCATTATGAGTAGAAAGCTGATTGGGGTAAAAACCGCTGGTGCAGATGATGCGAGCAGCAAGACAGAGGCGATCACCACTATTGGTTCTGCTGGTATTATCAACGCTGTGGGCATAAACAATACCGCAGATGCTCATATTGCGACTGCAAAAAAACTCACACGTATATTTGTTCGCAGCGGCTTTAGACGACGCTTATTGTTGGGTTTGTTTACGGTCTTGATAATCATCGGTTTTATCACGTCTTTGATGTTTGGACACACGTTTTATTCAATCGACGAGATCATCAGGGTGATTATGGGCGAAAAGGTTCCCGGTGCTTCATTTACTGTGGGCACGCTGCGTTTGCCTCGAGCGGTACTTGCCGTGATCGCAGGGTTTTGCTTTGGACTTTCCGGAGCAGCTTTTCAAACTATGCTCAGAAACCCACTTGCCAGCCCCGACATCATCGGCATAAGCGCCGGCGCATCTGCTGCTGCGGTCTTTGCAATCGTGGTTTTTTCGCTCAGCAGCGCTGCTGTTTCGCTCTTTGCTGTAGTGTCCGGACTTGCCGTTGCGATGATTGTCTACCTACTTTCATATCGTCGGGGCGTTGAAGGATCCAGGCTGATACTAATTGGCATTGGTGTTGCGGCCATGCTCGACAGCGTTACCACTTATTTAATGTCGCAGGCAGCACAGTGGGATCTGCAAGAAGCAATGCGCTGGCTGACCGGCAGCTTAAACGGCACTACTTGGAACCAAGTAGTTCCCGTGCTTATCGCTTTAGTGGTGTGCGGCACTGTGCTGTTGAGCCAAGCTAAAAATCTCTCACTCTCGCAGCTTGGCGACGATGCTGCAACAGCGCTTGGAGTTCGCGTAAACAGGACACGTTTGCTGGTAATACTATCAGCAGTAGGCTTGATCTCTTTTGCCACGGCAGCAGCAGGCCCAGTTGCCTTTGTGGCCTTTTTATCCGGTCCAATAGCTTTGAGGATATTCAAATCGGACGGATCCAACCTAATACCAGCGGCAATGGTTGGCGCGCTTTTAATGCTTGTTGCAGATTTCTTAGGACAATATGCCTTTGGTATACGCTATCCGGTTGGTGTACTGACAGGTGTTTTGGGCGCACCATACCTCATCTACTTAATCGTTCGCACAAATCGTGGAAAAGGTGGAGCATGAGCAGTTCACATACATTAACAGCACGTAATCTCAGCTTGAGCTACGATGATCACGCTGTTATCAAAGACCTTAATCTGGATGTTTTGTCGGGAAAGATATCGGTCATCGTAGGTGCTAATGCCTGCGGAAAATCCACGCTTCTTCGTGCTATGTCGCGACTTTTAGCACCACAAAGCGGACAGGTTTTGCTGGACGGAAAAGCCATCCACAAAATGCCCACAAAACAACTTGCCCGCACCTTAGGGCTACTCCCCCAGTCTCCGGTAACTCCGGCAGGCATCACTGTCTCAGANNAGAACCACAGAAGACATCGAGGCTGTGGCAGAAGCTCTTGACGCTACCGGCACAACAGACCTGGCTGACAGATGTGTTGACGAACTTTCCGGCGGACAACGCCAGCGTGTATGGATAGCTATGGTCTTAGCCCAAAAAACCGATGTATTGTTGTTGGATGAACCCACAACATTTCTTGATGTAAGCCATCAAATAGAGATACTTGACCTTTTGGTAGACCTGAACAAAGACCGTGGCACTACAATTATTATGGTTTTGCATGACCTCAATCTTGCTGCCCGATACTCTGACGAGCTTATCGCAATTGCCGGTGGAAAGGTATATGCTTCAGGAAGCCCCCAGAAGGTTCTCACTGCAAATAGTGTTCGTGAAGTTTTTAAACTGGAAAGCCAAGTGATTGACGATCCGGTTTCGCGTAAACCTTTGGTATTGCCAATTGGTCGCCACTTCATTTTTGCTCCACAATAAGTTAACATTAATAGTAACAGCTAATTCATTTAGTCTTTAGCTTTATTATTATATTAGGGGGCATAAGATGAATAAATATGCTGGTGTAGTAGGAATCAGTTTATTCGTTACGGTTACTACGCTAATAGTGATCGCCGGTTATCGAACACCGGGTTACACCATCAGCAATCACACTTCGCTAAACTTGATCTCATTGGTTTCATTTTGTGTTCTTTGTAGCATCGCATCCCTTTTTATAGGCTACAGCCTTCTATTTTATGTTCCCGATATTTGGCGACTGGGTCGAGTATATAAATTTCTTGCATTCATAGTTTCTGCGTCATTTTTTGTAGCTTGCGTCTTTCCAAATGACCCAAACGCTTACACAATGCACGACTACGCCTCTTGGGCAGCTCTATATTCCGGCTTTGTTTTTGCAGTTTTTCTGCTATTCAGACTCTGGAAATGCAGTACAGTAGCGCATCAGTTTTCCAATATATTTGTGATAGTTATGATGCTGGCAGTTTTTGCCACGCAGGTGGCCAACTACACGTTTTTCCGCAATTACGTTCTTATTCATGAAGGAGCTTTTATCGCCTCGATCTTCTTCTTGATGCTCTCACTGATCTTTGGCAAACCAAATCACGGCACAATGACCCACCCATACGGCGGTCGCAAGCTCCAGCACCTGTAGCGCGTAAGACGCTATATTAATTTTCTCTAGTGGTATGATTCTAATATTCATATTTATGATGATTAACTAATCCGTACTAGGGTAAATGGATGGTGCTGATGAATACTCCTTTTTGGCTTGATCTTACAATTGGCGTATTTGGCGTTGGTCTATTCGCAATTACAGGTGTCTTTGATATACAAGATGGACCAGGAATAGCTTTGGTCATGATTGGATTTATAACTCTATTTGCTGGTTTTATTGTATCTAGACGGATTAGATACTTTATCGGAAACTTGTTTCTTGGCTCCGACCACTATGTTTATCCGTCCGACGACAAGAAATCCGCTGACTCCAAGAAATCAAAATAAAACATAAAGAAAAGAGTGTTGAGGCACTCAAGTGTTAAGGTGCCTCCACATTCTTTTTGTAGCTGAGTTATTTACGACGCATCAGAGCTAAGTGTAACCTTGAGGGTTATGGTCTCTCCACTTCTGTTAAGCTCCACGTCAACGGTGTCGCCGGGGTTGTAAGAGCGTACCGCCAGCATCAGATCGCTTGTTGACGTTACAGCGGTGCCACCAAACTTGGTGATGATATCTCCGGCTTTGATACCGGCTTGCTCGGCTGCTTTGCCCTCAACAACCTCTGCAACATAAGCACCTTCAGATTCCGAGAGGTTGTAACGTGCAGCGGCAGACGTTGACATGTCGCTTAGAGACACACCAAGTTGAGCGTGAGACGGAGTTTTACCGCTGATGATTGCCTCGGCAATTCCGATTGCGTAATCAACCGGTATTGCAAAGCCCACGCCTGAACTGTCTCCTGAAGACGAGCTGATCAGCGTGTTGATGCCAATTAGCTTGCCGTCAGCATCTACCAACGCTCCGCCGGAGTTTCCTTGATTGATAGCGGCATCGGTTTGAATCAAGTTTGTGTACAGCGTCACTGCGGTGGTTGACTCCATCGCATACGACCTGGAAACTGCCGAAATAATGCCGGTTGAAATGGATTGCTCAAGACCGTATGGGCTGCCTAGAGCCATTACCCACTCGCCCACTGACAAATCTGACGAATCGCCTATCTCAACCGGAGTGAGATCATTTGCATTTTCGAGTTTGATGACGGCTATGTCAGAGCTTTCGTCGTAACCAACAATCGTGGCCTTATAGGGCTCAGCTGCACCATCCACAGAGACTTCAAGATCCTCGGCACCTTCAACTACGTGGTAGTTTGTAAGCACATAACCGTCTTTGGATAGGATCACGCCACTACCCATAGCTGACTGAACAAGTTCGCCATCCGAGCTGTTATCCGAGCCATAACCGTATGGGTTGTAACCAAACATACCGCCAAAACCTTGCATAGATTGCGTGGTGTATACATAAATTGAAACAACGGAAGGTAAGGCCTTTTCTGCAACAACTTCGGCAAGTGTGGTGTTTTCGCTTGCCTGTATGATGTCGGTTGAGGTAGATGACCCAAGTATTACGCTGGGCGAGTTGCCTGTATTGGCGCTGGGGCTGCTTGTCATAAATGTGAATACGCCAAATCCGGAAAAAGCAAGTACGCAGGCTAAGAACGCGCCCAAGAAACCAAAAGCAAACGATTTCTTGGCTGATACCGGTTTATTTGTGGCGGATGATGCAGCAGCATGCGTTTGATAACTACCTGCGTACGTATATGAACTTTGGGGTTGTTGCTGCGGCCGTGTGTCTGGATATGCTACTGTTTGCTGTGGCGGCTGTGAGGTGGAGTATGCTGCTGTTTGCTGTGGCTGTGTGGTTGCGTATGTTGCCGCTTGCTGTTGAGGTTGAGGCTTCGAATACACGGCTGGCTGACTTTGAGACTGAATAGGCGCAGTAGATGCAGTATATTGACTGTCAGCCGGTGAGTAAGGAGAGTCTCCAATTGCCGGCACTTGAGTTTGAGCAGAACTACTATAATCCACAGCTGCATAACTTATCTTGTTTTGCTTGGACAAATAATCCGCAACACTGGTTTCTTTAGACTCTCCAACACTTAAAGGATCGATTGAATCCTGTTTTTTATCATTTACCGTAAAATCGATGGCACCTAAGGGCGTTTCTTCTCGTGTCATTATTAATACCTCCGAAAATCACTTTTATCAATACCTAGCACTTTAACGCCGGAACCTGAAAAAAAGTTTAAAAGCAAAAATAACTCAAAAGTAGCCAAAAACACGCTTTTCTCAAGCTATTTTAAGAATTTGGCACTGATTTGCTTGATAAAGGCGTGTTTTTAGCTGTGTTTTAAAAAACTTCTGGCGCACAGAGAGCAAATTGCTGATATCAACGTCTACCGAACAAATTAGCCATTTAATTAATCAATTTGCGTTTTTAGCAGACTATGTGCTATTGGCTGTGTTATTCTCAGCCAAGGCATATAGCCCAGCACTGTTCGACCTCTGAGACGAAACATGAAGCCTAAGCGATAATACCGGCTTTTTTGCTTTCGGTGACCACCATAAGACAAAAAAAATAGGGGATGTGGGATGNNTTCGTTTTCAGGCGGCTTTTTTAGCCCCCTAAAAACGAACCAAACTGATTGGAAGCATTATGTTCACATTCCTTACCGGTCTGGCTATTTTGCTCATTGGTGGCTTTCTCTACGGAAAGTTCTGCGAGCGAGTATTTGAGCCTGACCACCGCAAGACGCCGGCTTACACCAAGCAAGATGGCGTGAACTTTGTGCCCATGAAAAAATGGAAGAATGGGCTGATCCAGCTATTAAACATTGCCGGAACCGGTCCGGTATTAGGTCCTATCCAAGGTATTTTATTTGGTCCAATTGCATTTATTCTAATCCCAATCGGCTGCGTTTTGGGTGGTGCGGTTCATGACTACTTTAGTGGCATGATGAGTCTGCGCAATGGCGGCAGTCAAATGCCCGGACTCGTAAAACGCTTTATGGGCAAAGGCACATACCACTTCTACAACATATTCATGTGTTTTCTGATGTTTTTGGTTGGTGTTGTGTTCATCTACACACCGGGAGACATGTTTGCAGGATCAGTGCTTGGTCTATCCACAAGTTTTGCCACCGCCGGTGAGCCAATTTCATGGACAGCGCTAATCCCCATCCTAGTCATCTACGGTTGCATCTTTGTTTATTACCTGGTTGCCACGGTGTTTCCAATTGACAAGATTATTGGGCGCATCTACCCCATCTTTGGCGCCATCCTGCTACTTTCTGCTGTAGGCATCTTTGTTGGTCTGTTTGTTGGTGGCGGCATTACTGCGCTAACCGAGATCACAGGGCAGTGGCCTGCATGGGTAAAGATCGACAACCTCATCCCGATGTTTTTTATCACTGTAGCTTGCGGCATCGTGTCCGGATTTCACAGCACCCAAGCTGCGCTTATCGCTCGCTCGGTTAACTCAGAACGCGAAGGTCGCATGACTTTTTACAACATGATGATCCTAGAGGGATTCATAGCCATGATCTGGGCAGCAGCTGCAATGGTCATCTTCAACACCGAGGTTGCCCCGGCTGGCGCGACCGGTCCTGTGGCAGTAGTAGGCATAGTTGCCAAGACATTCCTTGGTCAATATGGTGGAATTGTTGCGGTGCTGGGAGTTATCGTTTTAGCCATCACTTCGGGTGACACAGCACTAAGATCACTGCGTATCATGGTTGCCGACTACCTAAAAATCGATCAAGTTAGCAGCATAAAACGCATCGGGCTTTCGCTGATTTTATTTACACCAATCGCCGCTGTGCTCATCTGGGCAAAGCTTGATCCAAACGGCTTTAGCACACTTTGGCGCTACTTCAGCTGGGCAAATGAGATCTGTGCAGTGTTTGCATTTGCGCTCATCACCATCTATCTCTTTGGCAAGCGCAAACCGTGGATTATGACCCTCCTCCCGGGAAGCTTTTACACTTTTGTGTGTTCGAGCTACATCCTAAACGCCAAGTTTGGGCTGGGACTGGACTGGACAATCGCATACATTGCCTCCGGTGTTATAACCGCTGCTTACGCCGCACTGCTTATCCGCACAGGACTCAGCGTAAGGCGCAAGATAGAGGCCGGCAAAATGCTGGCTGAAGATATACCGGAATATGACACGCAAACAGCAACTGAGGTTGTTGCAGCAGAAAAAAGCCTTTAATATACTTACCGTGAACTAAACCGACTTTAGGAGCATAGATGCCGGATCAAATGATGAATATGAGTTGCCGTGATTTCGCCGATGCGCTCAGCGCTAAACAGTCTGTACCCGGCGGCGGCGGCGCAGCTGCGTACGTTGGCGCTCTGGCGGTGGCTCTATGTTCTATGACCGGAAACTTCACAGTGGGTAAAGAGCGTTACGCAGATGTGGAGGAGGATGTTCAACAAATCCTGGCTAAAGCAGAGCAGGTGCGAAAGCGCCTGCTCGATCTTGTGGAGGAGGACGCGACGGCTTTTGCTCCCCTTGCCAAAGCTTATGGCATTGCCAAAGACGACCCAAACAGAGAATCTGCACTCAAAGAAGCAACGCTCAAAGCTTGCGAGGCACCACTAGAGATGATGCGACAAATCTGCATATCAATAGAACTGCTGCAAGAAATGCTTGAAAAAGGCTCACGCATGCTGATCTCTGATGTTGGTTGTGGTGCCTTGCTGGCTGCAAGCGCCTTAAAAGCTGCAAGCCTAAATATCATTATCAACACAAGATCACTTACCGGCTGCAACGAAGCTATAGCAATCGAGGCACAGTGCGATGAGATGCTTGCTGATTATGTGCTACGCGCCAAAAAAGTTTCCGATGTGGTTTTAAGTGAGATTCAGGCGGGATAGCATTACTGCTGTATGAACACTACTCGTATACCTTTACAGCATCTCCGCGATTTGCCTTAAACCCGGCATTTATCAATTCCGAAGCCGATAGCCCAAGCCAGCGACCAAAAGTGCCGGAGTCTGTCGCATCGGGGTTCAGTCTTCCAATATCTCTGCCTGCCTCTTCAACAAGTGGTATCAAGACGTTGTTTGTGCACCACCAATCCAGCGCCACGGGGTCTGTAGAGCTGGCGATCATGTTTCCGGCGACTGCGTCATCGTATCTAGTACCCGGACCACGACTCACGCCAACCCAAATCATGTCCATGATGTTGAGTGTTGGCATGAAAGTATTTGCCAATTGTGTGCCCATGCCGCCTGCACCAACACTGTTGTGTGATGCCTGATTTGTGAGCCTGGATGCAGTTGTACCCATATAGGCTTTTACCGCACCGGTTACTTGGTAGCCACCGTGCACTTTAAGAACCGGAGTATTAATAAGCTTTAACCTAGAACGGTCATACTCTTTGGCTCTTTCATCCCATATCCCCTCTTTGAAACTCACGCCCGTGCCATACTCCGTTGTAAACTTGGGATAGGTCACAACTATCCCCGTTGAACGCGCAGCATCTTCCACAACAAAACCGTTTGCTATGTCGCCGGCAGAAAACTCGCCAACTTTTTGCATTGTGAACTCATCCCATAAAACACCGGAGATATTGAGCTGACCCTTTAGCTCGTTGACCACATCTAAGGCTGAGCGCTGCTTGTCGAGCGAGTTTGTCTCATCCCAATCCAAACTTCCGCCGTTGCCATTTGAGCCGTATTGAGATTGTCCGTTGTCTGCAACTATCACCTCGCCGACAAATCCCTCGGGATGCGCAGCCAGAGCTGTGATCAGTTTTTCCAAAAGATCAGTATTGGTACCACCGCGCTGGTTCCACTGACAGTTGATCTTGATGATAATCACATCATTGGTTGCGATCAGTCCTTGTGGAGAAGCTGCGGTTTTATAAAACGGTTCGCCATTGTTTTCCATCAGTGCGATGAGACGCCGTATGCCATCGTCGGTACCGTCAGTGCCGCGGACTACGAATATTGATGAATCGCCTGTAGCAGCTTGTGCTTGGGTGTTCGGGGTTGTGCTTGTGCTAGGATCCGCCGTGCTTGTCGCTGTGCCGGTATCCGGATTGCCCGGTGCCTGTACCACCTCTTCCGGTGCACAAGCCACCAAGTTTGCAGCTGCTAAACCGGCTCCGGTCACTACTGCTCCACTGATGAATTTGCGTCTTGTTAGCTTCATGATGTCCCCTGTCCATGCTCCCTACTTGTACTTATGATGCTACGTTGAATTTGGCTGTTGGTCAACAGCGACGAGGTTTGTGTTTAAGGTTTCCGGGCGACATCATTTGTTGCCGTACAGCCGCCTGATAGATACTTCGGCTACGCCGCGCTTCGTTTAGACATGACATATTGCCACGTGAATTAGCTAAATCGAATGTGTTTGCAATTTCATGTATACTTTTAGCTCTAATATTTAATTCGTTGAAAAGGACATAGCAGTGGCAGATAGTGTCAAAAAGGCTGGGGCTAACACAGAGACTCGTTCACAATGGTCTGGTAAGTGGACATTTATTCTTGCGGCGGCCGCCTCAGCTGTAGGTCTTGGCAA
>DBCW01000146.1:225-9613 GCA_002293265.1 Eggerthellales bacterium UBA948 | reverse complement strand
ATAGTATTTACCATCGGCATCTCGCTTCTACTTTTAGAGATCACGTTGGGGCGCAAAACCGGGCAATCGGCGGTGGGTGCTTTTAAGCAGTTTGGCAAAAAGTATGCCTTCATTGGTGTCTTTATCTCCTCGATACCTTTTATCATCACCTCTTATTACTGCATCATCGGCGGTTGGGTAACAAAATACGCTGTAGCGTATTTGACCAACGACCCCAGCGTTATGGCTGATGGCGGAGGGTTTTTCACGTCGTTTATTTCAAGCAACGCTGAAAGCTATTTTTGGATGCTGATATTTATGGCAATCACTTTTGGCGTTGTAGCTTTTGGCGTTAAGCGCGGCATCGAGAAAGCCAATCTCATTATGATGCCTGCGCTTATTTTGATGGCCGTGGCCTTGGCGGTGTATACGCTCACTATGCCGGGTGCGCTTGAAGGTGCGGTATATTACCTGGCTCCGGATTTTTCCAAATTCTCGCCCGAGCTAATCATTGGTGCTTTGGGGCAAGTATTTTACAGCTTGTCACTGGCTATGGGTATCATGATCACCTATGGCTCGTACATCAAGAAAAAAGACGCATTGCCATCCAGCGTTGCTCGCATTGGTGGCTTTGACCTTGGTGTTTCTTTCTTGTCGGGATTAGTTATTGTTCCGGCTGCTTTTGTTGCGCTTGGATCAGGCGCTGCAGTTGCCGAGAATGCCGGGCCGTCATTGATGTTTGTGATCATGCCAACAGTCTTTAGCGATATGGGCGTGGCGGCAACGGCGATTGGTTTTGTTTTTTTCTTGCTGGTAGTGTTTGCCGCTCTTACCAGCTCGATCTCTCTTGCTGAAACCTGTGTGTCGATCGTTAAGGACTCTACGGGCTGGACACGCAAGCGCTCCTTTTTAGTGGTGCTGGCGGTTATCGTCAGTGGAGGCATATTCATAAATGCCGGGTTTAACGGTCTTTCATCTGTGCAGCCTCTTGGCGAGGGGTCTTCATTGCTGGACTTCTTTGATTTCCTATCTAACTCCATAATGATGCCGATTGCCGCTATTCTCACTTGCATTTTTGTGGGCTGGATCATCAAGCCCAAAACGCTCACCGACGAGATAAAGCTCTCAGGCTCATTTGCTCTAGCCAGACCGTGGGAAATCATCATCAAATACATCGCTCCGGTGCTGGTGGCATTAATCATGATATCGTTCATCGCCCAGCAATTTGGCTGGTTTAGCGTATAAAGCGTAGAGACATATAGGGCTTTGAGATTACGATAGAGGTCTTTATAGAAGCCTTCCGGGAGACATCGATTGTCGTCCTTAAAGTACTTGGTTAGGCACTTAGTTTAAGCTTGTGGTGACATGCTACTTTTTAGCTACATGCTCTTCCAGCAGCTTTTGCACGTGATCCAGTTGCTCGCGCAGCTTTTCTATCTCAGCTGCGATCTGTGGCTTTGGACGCCCTTTAGCTTCTTCTTCCTCGTCCAATCTAGACATCTCGCCAATGTTGTCCACCACAATACCTACCACCAAATTTAGCAGTACAAACGAGGCGATAACCAAAAATGACAAGAAGTATATCCAGGTCAAAGGGTAAGTTTCGGTAAACGGAAATACAGTATCTTGCCAGCCCTCCATCGTGGTAAGCGAAAACAGTGTGATAAAGGCCTCCGGAAACCCACCAAATAGTTTTGGCCACTCATCAGCAAAAAGATGAATGCCGATAATGGCGTAGATGTAGTATAGAAGCAACATTAAAAGCCCGGTCCAGCCTATCGCCGGTAGCGACGATAATACAGCTTGGACTATCTTACGTAGCGGTTTGATGCTCGAGATCATCCGCAAACTTCTAAGCACGCGCAAGATACGTAAAATACGCATTCCGCTGAATATGCCGCTGGTTGGGATAAGCGATATGACTACGATTATGAAGTCGAAGATGTTCCAGCCGTCTTTGAAATATGAGGTACGCCAAGCAAATATTTTAAGCGCTGCCTCAATTACAAAGATCGTTATAAAGACTATATTTGCGATCTCCAGCGCAGCACCATAGTTGGCGACCAAGTACTTTGAGGTCTCCAGCCCCAGCACAATGGTATTGAGGATGATGATACTTAAAATGAACCGTTCAAATCGCTTGCTCTCAACAAGATCTTTGATTTTTGCTTGCATGTGCTCCCATTTCTTATGTCAGCATGAAAAGACCGAGCAAGATTCCTTTCTTGCTCGGTCAAATGATAACGCTTATGTTAGCTCAAGCTCAAGAAGTTACACAACCGCTTTTTGATTAAGCATGGTGCGTGAGGCAAAGAAGGTGAACAAGAAGTACGCCAAATACAGCACCAAGAATGCACCAACGGTCATGAGCAGCGGTAATGCGATATCCAAGTATCCGTACATCGACACAACTTTAACCACCACATTAAGTGCCACCAGCGAGTGACAAAACGCTACGATCAGCGGAAATAGAAAGTAGATGGCAATTTGTACCAATACGGCTTTGCTGGTCATCTTGCGTTCCACACCAATTTCTTCCAGCAGGTGATATCTGCTTACATTGTCAGCCGCCTCAGAAAGCTGTTGCAGAGCCAAAATGGCGGCGCAGGTTACCAACAAAATAAAGCCGATGTATACAGCAAGGTATGCAATCAATGCGGTAAGTCCGCTTGCCTGCTCCTCCATTTGCATGGCAGTAGTAGATGTCATGAATGGCCAAATCCTGGCATTATCAGAAATGCTGGATGGACCCGGGAAAGCAGCATATAAAGCACTTTCAAACTTTGGCTCAACATCTGCACGCTCGCCGCTATACATTAGGTTCAAGGTCATGCTTGCAAGAGGTGTTTTTTCGTTGATCAGATGATCCGGCACTACAACTATTCCGGTATTACCCGCTATTGAAGACGTGCGATCAGGCATGGTCTCTAGTGTATTGCTTGCAGCAGTTAGAGTGGTGTCAAATATGTTTAAAGTATTGCTCTTGGCTAAGAACTGTTCATAGACATATTTTATCTCTTCAAAGTTACACCAAAGGAGAAATTTATCGCTACCCAGATCTACCGGTTCAAGCCCCAACAAGGTGCGCTGCTTATTAAACTCTGAGACCGTTATGGCGTTGAGACTCGCTTGATCCATACTCTGTCCATAAATGTCATCCTTAACTGTAACCTGACCTTGATCGGCGAGGTCTTTCATTGTCATGCCTGTTTGGTAGCTGTTCATTTGAGCGGCATTACTCACGTAAGTATCCCACTCGGGAATGCTTCTCTTTAAAGTGGTCAGCATGTCAAAGTTGTCCGCCGCAGCCTGCGGATACCATGAGTATCTGTTTCCCTCGTCTTTAGGAGCCTGCCCCGTTCTGTCTACGTTTTGACCGGGAAGTGTGAGGCTAAGTGTTGCATCGTATTGCGTATTGGCGGCAAGATTTTGTGTAAACGCATTAGCTAAGGCAGTGCCGCCACAAGTGGATGTAATCGCTAAGAACAAAGCCATGCTCACCAAAGTGATCGAGATAAACGTGGTATTGATCTTGGAGTTGAGCTGGCGGAGCACAAACATGTTGAGCCCACGAAAATAAAGCTTCCTATTTGATTGAACCGCGCGTAATAAAAATCCTGATAACGAATAGAAAAATAACAGCGTACCCACACAGACCAAAACGGTAGACGTTGCAAATTGGCTATCAAAAGTCACAAGACCGTTGTCGATGAGCAAGTAGTATGCAGTACCAATGAGTGCAAGCGATATGATGAACAAGACCACCGAGAGCGGCAAACTACGCAGCTTGATACTTTCATTTTTACGATCAGCGTTGATAAGGTCGATAAGTTTGTAGCGAGATATAGAAAAGACGTTAAACACCAGAGTGATGAAAAAGATCACACCAAAATAAATGATAGTCTTGATCATAGCCTCATATGAGAAGACAAACATTAGCGCATCTACCTGGATTGTAAAAAGCGCCGCCGTTACGTATAAAAGAGCTTGAGAGATTGCGATACCCAAAGCAAGTCCCACCAAAAGCGAGGCAACACCAACCAGCAAGGTCTCATACACAACAATGCGTGACACCTTACCTACAGGCATACCCAAGGTTAAGTAGGTGCCAAACTCCTTTTTACGCCTGCGGATGAGATAACGCGATGCATAAACAATCAAAAATCCCAGTATGATGGCTATGAATACCGACGTGCCGTCAATTAGTCCTGCTAAGAGCTCAATGATGCGATTTTGGCTTTCGCTAAACTGAAGCACAGCTTGTTGCGACGCGATAGAGTTGAATGCATAAAAAACGCATACGCCAAAGAGCAAAGTGATGAAGTATATACCATAGTCTCGAAAAGACTTGCGTACATTACCTAATGCAAGTTTAAAGTACATCGTTATTCTCCCCTCCCAGGAAAGAGACTACTTCGATGATGCGGTTAAAGAACTCTTTTCTGCTTTGGTCACCACGTACCAGTTCGGTAAATATCTTGCCATCCTGAATGAAGATTACTCGCTTGGTGTAACTTGCAGCAAATGAATCGTGTGTGACCATCAAAATTGTGGCCAGCAGGTTTTTATTGAGCATGTCAAAGCTTTCAAGAAGCATCTTTGCGCTCTTGGAGTCAAGTGCTCCGGTTGGTTCGTCTGCCAAAACCAGCGAAGGGTTGGTAATAATGGCACGCGCAGCAGCAACACGTTGCTTTTGACCACCGGAGAGCTGATATGGGAACTTCTTCAGCGTATCTGTGATGGATAGATGCTCGGCTACAGCAGCTACTCGCATCTCGATTTCTCTGTGCGGAACCTTTTTGATGGTGAGGGCAAGTGCGATATTTTCGTAAGCTGTAAGTGTGTCTAGGATGTTGGAGTCTTGAAAGATGAAACCCAGATCATCTCGGCGAAATTGTGACAATTGCTTGGAGCGAAGATTTGTGATGTCTCTACCTGCTACATAAATATGGCCGGAAGTAACCCTGTCGATACTTGAGATGCAGTTTAGCAGGGTTGTCTTCCCACTACCACTGGCACCCATGATGGCAACGTATTCGCCTTTATTCACGTTAAAACTAATCCCATCAAGAGCTCTGGTGATGTTTCCCCGCGAACCGTAGACCTTCTCGATATTTTCACAATGCAAGACAGGTTGTCCACCGGCAGGCACATACGTTTCAATACCGGGAGTTTGCTGCAATCCGGCTGTCGTGACCGGCTCTATTTTATCAATTAACATTTCAGTCATTTTCTTGCCTTTCTGAAACAGGCTTTTTGCCTCAAGTGCGTTCAATTCATACATCCATTTTGCACTTACAGGTGTCTGGCTGCCATCGATATGGCTTACTCTTGGCTTACATTTTTGTAAGAAAACAGTATTTAGCTTCAACTGCGCGATAATAAATTATTATTTTTAGCGAAAGCGCACATTTTGACACTAATATTCGTTGTATAGGTCAGGAGGTGAATTAAGTTTGAGTAATGCCGGATCTCTTGACCACCAAAAACATTGCGATAGCTTGGGCATTTCTGCCGGTAGAGACGATAAAAGCGCTAACGACGTTGAACGGTTTGTCCGGACAAACTATGCAGACGTTTACCGGTATCTCTACCATCGGATGTCGTCTAAGCAAGACGCAATGGATCTAACGCAAGAAACCTTTTTAAAGTATGTCGAGAAAGTTGACGCTCATGAGCTAAATACCAAAGGGCGTGCTTACTTGTTTACGATCGCAAGAAATGTCAGCAACGATTTCTACCGCAACAGATTGCCTGAACATGTGGTGATTACTCGTGAGTTAGAAGAATCACTTTGCGCAGATAACGAGTCTATTACAGACAATTTTGACGAAATAATTTCAACTTTAAGCGCCGATAAACAAGAGATTTTGTCGCTGATGTACGGACAAGGATTTGGCGTAAGCGAGATAGCCGAGATCGTTGATATATCAAGATTTGCGGTACGCAGAAAACTCAAACGAGCTCTCCGGGAGTTAATGGATTTAGATAAGGAATCAGATCATGAGCGAGAAAAATAAAGCCTTGCGAGGTGTGGAAGAAAAGCTTGTCAGACACTTTTCAACTACGCCAGAAGCAGACAAAAGTGCTGTTGAGAGCAGCGTTAGGGTTGCAATTGCTGTGGCGGCAAAAAGTCATGTGCAAAATATCGTGGATGATTCAAACGCTATTGTTAATGCTAGTGTTTTTAACTTGGTTATTGCCCAACTACGCGCAACAAGAGGTCTTGTGTGGATTGTACAGGCTATAGTGGTATTGTTGACGATTCTTGCGCTGTCCTCGATGGATCAGCAAGCTTATAAACTTGGCATAATCTCGTCCGCTTCAGCTATCCTTGCCGGGATTACTGTCGCCGGGATACTCTACGATAAGAACTCCCCATTTATGGAGATGTGCTACAGTTTTCACTTTGATTATCGCCAGACCATGCTTGTACGTTTGATGGTATATGGTTTTGGCGACATGGTGGGATTATCACTGCTTACTGTGCTGGGGTCATCGCTTGCTCCATTTGGGCTATCAGCTCTTTCGCCCAATTTTGGTGATGTTTTGTTGTGCTCGAGCCTAACATTCTTCTTTACCGGTTTTGTTTGTTTTTCGCTTCTCGCCCGCTATCATGGTGATGCTTCTCTCGCTTTATGCTTTGTTTTCTCAATCCTTATCGCAATAACAGCTGACATGATCTGGTCATACTATGCAGGCTTTGTCTATGGTTTGCCTACTTTGATCTGGCTGGTCTTATTGCTCGCTTTAGTCGCGGCAATTTTGCTAAGCGCTCACCGTTTATCGACAAAGATCAACGCGAGCCTTGACTGTGTCAGCAAAAAGTCAAATTAGGAGTATTAGGAGTCTATGATGAAACTTAACGTGGATAGATTAACAAAGCAGTTTGGCTCTAAGATCGCAGTTGATCGCGTGAGCACAGCTTTTGAATCGGGTATATATGGTCTGCTGGGTGCAAACGGATCAGGTAAGACCACATTGATGCGAATGATATGCGGAGTACTTAGACCCTCGTCTGGTGAAGTCACGCTTAACGGAACCAACACAGAGACGTTGGGGGCTAGTTACCGAGACATACTTGGATATCTGCCGCAGGATTTTGGCTATTACCCGGATTTTACAGCACTGAGTTTTATGCGTTATATCGCAGCGCTCAAGGGTATTGATAAGAAGTTACAAAAGAAACGCTCGCTGACTATTCTTGAAGAGGTAGGGCTTGGCGATGTGGCGAACTGCAAGATAAAAACATTTTCCGGCGGCATGAAGCAACGTCTGGGTATTGCTCAGGCTGTCATCAACAACCCCAAGATACTGGTACTGGATGAACCAACTGCCGGTCTTGATCCGCAAGAACGAGTTCGCTTTCGCAATTTGATATCCAGGCTTTCGCAGGATCGCATCGTATTGTTGTCCACACATATTGTCTCCGATGTCGAATACATCGCCAAGAATATTATGGTTATGAAGCAGGGTGGATTTATTCTCGAGGGTTCTCCGGCAGACCTAGAAAAGCAAGTTGACGGCAAAGTTTGGGAACTTGCTATGCGACCAGAACTGATCGAATCCGCAACCGCCCGCTACACAGTGAGTAACATTTACTTTGCCGATAGCGAAACAGCGGTAGCCAGAGTGATTTCGGAGCAAAAACCAAGTGAGGCCGCTAAACCGATCAAAGCCACACTTGAAGACCTGTATTTGTATTACTTTAGAGACGAAAAACCGGAGATCGATATTTTATCTGCCACATCAACTGAGGGAGGTTTTCATGCTTAACTTAATTGGCTTTGAGTTCAAGAAGATAATTGCACGTAAGTCTACTTACATAACAGCGATCGCGGTATTTGTGATTTTGGCGCTACTGCTTGCTCTAAATGTTGTTCAACAACAATATAGTGATGAAAACGGAGATTCGGTAACCGGTCTGGATGCTATTGCTACACACAAGAAAAATGATGAAGCCCTAGCAGGTCCGGTGACGGATGAAAGGATAACCGCGGACTTCNNCTTCCTTGAGTACAGAAACTACTTTAAAGGTCCAGACGTTGTCAAGGACGAGTATGCTTCAGACTGGAAAGAAGTTGATGGCATTTTAGTGGGTAGTTTGTCTGAGGTAAGCATGTATGAAAACACCCGCTATTACTATTTGCAGACTTTTTTAACCCCCTGGATGCAGGGCGGTTTTGAGTCACCGTCTAGGGTTATTTGGCGAGTTGACCCAAGCGCAGAAATCGATTATTCAAATGTTGTACGACAGGGCATTNNGGATGATGGCATGGGTGGAACATGGGCATACTCGCAATCTGAACGAGATTTCTGGTTGTCAAAATATGATTCGACTGCGCAACCTATTGAATACGGATACGCCAATGGTTGGAAGACCGCTCTCGACCTGATCTCATTTCTGATATTCGTGCTGGTTGCAATTTGTGTGGGAGTAGCGCCGGTATTTGCCAGCGAGTATCGTGAGCGAACCGATGCATTGATTCTTAGTTCATATCATGGCAAAGGCAAGTTGGTATACGCAAAGGTAATAGCTGCCTTACTGTATGCCGCCTCCATGATGGCCATAGGGCTGCTGTTGATAATTGGTGGCGGGCTTCTTTCTCACGGAGCAGATGGCGCGAATCTGCCGGTTCAATTAATTTCTGTTGCTGTTCCTTACGCATTAAATATGTGGCAGGCAACACTTCTTCTTTCATGCATTGCATTGCTTGTTGCCTTAGGATTTACTGCGTTTATTCTATTTCTGTCAGCTCGCTGGCGTTCTACGCTGGGAATCTCCATATTAGGTCTGGCGCTTGTTCTGTTGCCACTTTTCGTATCAATACCGGCATATGGCATCGCAATACATATAGAATCTCTCCTGCCGGGAATGGCACTTTTCTTCAATCAACAGTTTGCCTCATTCGTGTCCTACCCAATAGGCTCAATAGTGCTAGACACCCAAGCAGCAGTTACAATAACATACCTAACCCTACTGGCAGTTTTAAGCCTACTGGCAGCACGCACATTCAAAAGACACCAAGTAATGTAGGTTGGGTTTAAATTCCTCATGCATCCAGAAAAGCAATATTTCCCCATGAACCTTACAGCTCATGGGGAAATATTGTGTGGTGGGCGATGAGGGATTTGNNACCCCCGGCCTTGTGCGTGTAAATTTGATAAAGTGGGTAACAATTAAAAACAACAAAACACGTTTTCGCTGGTAGATAGCGAAATGAGTAACAACTAGTAACAGGTAGTTTCAATAGCATTGAACCAGAATTGAACCAATTTTATCAGAACAGAGAATAAACGATTAACGTTATCCCATTTTTGGGACACTTAGAGACTGATAGAGCCATATAAACCAGCCCTGCAAACCTTAATCAATGGCAGGGCTATACCCCCTTTAAAACCACAAAGC
>DBCW01000146.1:0-175 GCA_002293265.1 Eggerthellales bacterium UBA948 | reverse complement strand
ATAACACTTACCCCCTTGCTATGTGTCCGATAAAACGGACAATAGACCTACAGTAACCGCTCTAGTTCCTTATCGCTCAAGCTTGCAACATAAAGCGAATCATTCAAACTATGAAACGCTGCCATTACGCAAGACATGCACATTGATACATCTGAATCTTCTAAAGCTTCGCTAT
>DBCW01000151.1 GCA_002293265.1 Eggerthellales bacterium UBA948 | reverse complement strand
GTACGGAATCCGTCAAAGAAATGCAAAAACGGCAAGCTGCCCTTGATTGAGGAGAGATGTGCTACGGCTCCCAGATCCATGATCTCTTGCACCGATCCGGATGCCAACATCGCAAAACCGGTCTGGCGGGTGGCCATAACATCAGAATGATCACCAAAGATGGATAGCGCATGAGCAGCTACAGTACGTGCTGATACATGAAAAACGCCCGGTAAGAGCTCGCCGGCAATCTTGTACATGTTGGGGATCATCAAAAGCAAGCCTTGTGAGGCTGTGTATGTGGTGGTAAGTGCACCTACAGTTAGAGATCCGTGAACCGCTCCTGCAGCTCCGGCCTCGGACTGCATCTCCACCAATTTTACTTTTTGATCAAAGATGTTCTTGCGTCCGTATGCCGCCCACTCATCAACAAACTCGGCCATGGTTGATGATGGAGTGATCGGATAGATCGCTGCCACATCCGTAAACGCATACGATACATGTGCGGCTGCAGTATTGCCATCAATACATTTAATGATCTTGTTATCGCTCATTGTGTCTACCTCTCTCAGTGATTACGTCCACTGGGATCGCGTGCCATTATCTTTAGCTAGTGGCATCAGGTGATAATTGAATACGACGCAGAGCGGTCATGTGTTTTAACAGACCGCTCTGCGTCGCCGTGCCAATTAAGTCGGTTAATTGTATCAGTATAGACGGCGCTGCGTACATAACATTTCAGTTGCAAGACATCGGATAAACCGCTTAGTTGCAAAATGCTTCGGTGTACGGCGCTTTATGTAACACACCATGTAGGCAAGACGGCTCATCGCCGCCTTGCCTAAAGATCATTTATTGCAACACTAATCTACATGAAGCAATTCTGTCCAGCAAATCTTTATCTATTCTCCCTTTTGAATAGCGCGTCCTTGTGGGTTCCACATAAACAATACCACTCCTGCAATAGCCCACAATACAGCGATAACGACAAATGGCTCTTGATATCCGGTTGCACCCATAGCTGTTTGAATGGCTACAGCAACGAAAGGTGCAATAAACACAGCTAGGTTTGAGGCAATAAGCATAAGCGACATAACAAATGCCATCTTTGCAGGCGGTGTAATTATCCCCGCGGCGCCCATTGCACAACAAAATATTTGCATATAACCCCAACCTACCATAAATACACCAATAGCCATCATAATGAATCCACTTGCAAAAAATACTAACAAACTGCCTAAACCAGCAATAACACCGGAAGACAGCATGGTAATACGTGGGAGTTTTGCATATAGCTTACCAAACACCATTCCGGCCAAAAAACACCCCACCGTAGAAACAGCATTGCAAATACCGGCTATACCGGCATCACCCCAGCCATTACCTACGATAATAAGTGAAGAATTAATAAGTACCGGATACATTAAAATCATAGCAACAAGGCCAAACAACGCACAACCCCATGCTGCAAAAGGTGTTCTCGTTTTTTCAGACTTTGTTGCCTCAGCATTTGCGGATGTATCTTCTTTTGCAGGTTCCGGAAGACCCACCAGCACTAAAACAAAGGTTAAAATACCGATGAGATGCGATAGCCAGATAAGATCGATAGAAAGTGCTGCTAACTGACCAACAACCATCATCATCAGTGCTGATGCAACACTCGCAGTTGCATTTCCCCAGCCCTGTACTAGTTGAGATTTCTCCCCCTTAAAGATGCGAAATGCGAGCGTGGCCGGCAACGCCATTACGCATCCACAACCAATAGCCACCAGCACGCGACTTGCCATGACAATGGGATAACTTCCTGCTGCAAAAAACGGAATAATACCACCCAAAGAAAACACTAATGTACCAAACAAACAAAGCGGTCTAAATCCAATCTTCTTGCCAACTATCATACCCACAACAAGTACGATAGGTAGATCTACTATGTTTACAATAGTCATAATAAGCGTGATAGACTCATATGGCATATCGGGGAATTCCGCTGCGATACTTGCAACAGCAGGCGTAAGCATACCTGAACACCCACTTACGATGCCCAAACTTAATACGGCGAGCAGCGCTAATACACCAGGTTCTTTTGTCTTTTCCATAACGCCTCTCTTTCATGCGTTTTCATAGAAGTATTTGTACGGATTCTTTGTGAAAACAACTTTTGTTTTAAGGTGAAAAGTTTTACTTAGGCGCAATAGGAGCCTTTGGGACACCAGGCGCGCTCGGGGCAGCAGGTGCATTAGGTGCCGTAGGAGCAGCAGATGCAGGGACTTTTGGCAAAGGAGCGCCGCATTCTACACATGTTGTTGCAGCTCCGTCGTTAGGTGCCCCACACTCATCACAAGTTGTTTTTGAATCAACCGTAGGCGGTCTAAAGCACATAGTTTATTACTCCTCTCATAGCGAGTGATTTGCTTATGCGTTAAGAAAGGAAACCACCCGCTCAATGTATGATTAGTCTCTAAATCCCTTTTTCAACATAAAATACGTTATCGCGCGTCTTTTCCCATGGCGGTTGCTGCCACATGCGAAAACCCTCAGCGCGACGTTTTTCCAAACGCTGCGCGGCTTCACTTTGTGGATCGTCCAGATCACCATAATAAAGAGCACCAGACGGACAGTTGTACACGCAATACGGTGTCTCACACGTGGAATCATCACCCGTGCAGGTAAGACAGGCTTGTGTATAAACCGGGTTCCACTTCATGTACACATCTGGCCACCGACCTCCTGCTTGATCAATACCGCCGCCACCAATAGTGCGAATGAACATATGAAACTCATCCGTTTGTAAATTATGTGCCGTTTTGCATGTCATCGAGCACGTCCAGCAGCCCGTGCAACGGTTTACATCGATAAGGATAGATTTTGCCATGTTAATTCTCCACCTTTCTTACTTCGCACAGCGTGTCCCAGATAGTTTCCGGCGTAGATTCACCTGCAATAGGAACCAATGTTCGAGGTAAGCCTGCATCTAAAAAGCCCTGCGCAAACTTTGGACCAAACAGCTTGTGCATTGGCGTTTCGGTTTCCGGAGCATTGTTGGCTGTTGCCAAAACCTGCGGACAGTCAGTATCGGGATAATATGTTTCGTCGAAGCTATACCATGTATGAGCAATACCCGGAGCTATTTCTTCACGCAACTGTAGTCTTGAACGCATTGCACCGCGGTCGTTATAAATTTCAACAATGTCGCCATCTTTTAAACCACGCTCTGCTGCCGTAACCGGATTTAACGCACAACCAAATTGCTTATATGCTAAGTACTCCATTTCAGGAACATTGGTAAACTGTGCCTGCATAAAGTATTTATGTCGTGCCGGGAAAAATTGAAGCGGGTACTTTGCCTTTATTGCTTCATCAAAAATAATTGTGGGCTGTAGATCGGCGATTTGGTCTCCTGTTTCTGCCAACATTTCGTTATAAAACTCAAGACGACCCGTTACTGTTGAAAATGGTGTATGCGCATAAAAGTCGTAGGGAACATCTTCTACGTTCATATGGAGGGCTTTAGCTTTTTTCAAGCGTTCAAACGTAAGTGGTGCGAGTTCACCTACGCGTGCAGGGTCTTCTGTTTTAGAAATAGGTACCATTATGCTTGAATCACGCTCAACATAACTTGCCCAGTCAGACGATATCATCTTGCCAGCTTCACCACCGGCTATGGTAGCCCGCACCCACTCTTCTTGTGTATTCTGGAAGAATTGGCCAATACCAACTCCTTCGGCAATTCCACGCCATATATCGGCAATTGTGCGAGATTCACCCATGGGTTCTATCGCCGGCTCATTGAGCACGATACAGTTATCAGTATCGGTTACTACTTCGTAGCGCTCAAAGATAGTTGCTTCCGGTAGTACGTAGTCAGCCCAACGGCAGGTATCGGTCATGCGGATCTCGATGGAAACAAACAGCTCTAGATTGGGTAATATGCGATTGCGCCATAAATCTTTGTTTGGCCAATTCAAAAGAGGATTACCCATTGCGTTAATCCACGCCTTATACTGCTGCCCTTCCGGGTTTTCAAACGCTTTTAAAATATTGGGAAGTGAGACCTGATCACCCAAATTGTTTGGTAGCTCGGGAGGATAGTTGATAAAACTACGATCTATGTCGGTCAAAGGGCTGCTGTTTTGAATACCAGCCGACATTAGGCTTCCGCCCTTGAGACCATAATTTCCTGTCAGATAGGAAAGCAGCTTCAATGCACGCACCGTTTGCACGCCATTGCTATAGCGCAGACCGTCCCCAATAGCCAAAAGCGAAGGTGTAGATTTGGCATACTCGTGAGCAAGCTGCTCGCACACAGCCGCAGGAACACCCGTTACCTTTTCTTGTAATGCAGGAGCCCACTTAGTGACCTTTTCTTTTAAGAGCGTATAGGCCGTCTTGCAAGAATAGCCATTAACAAACAAGGAGGCTTCCATCTGTGGCTCAATCTTGCCATAGCTATACGGACGGATCTCACCACGACGTACAAAAGCAGGTTCATGTGTGTTTTTATCGATAACTACAAACCAATCCTCGCGTCCACCGGAGATGACATCAGCTTCGCGCAGATACTTACCGTCAGCGCGCACTAAATAAGCTGCGGAGGTTTCGCGCAACATGAAGTCTTCGTCGACTAAACCATCGCGAATGAGAACAAATGCCATGCCAAGCGCCAACGCTGCATCAGTGCCCGATTTTATAGGAACCCACTGATCAACTTTTGCAGAGGTGCAGTCAAATAGGTTTGATACATGCACCAGTTTTGCTCCACGCTCCTGTGCATCTAAAAACATACGTGTGGTACGAGCCGGGCGTGTAAAACCAATTGGATTGCCACCCCAAATAAGCACATAATTGTCCGCTTCCACCAAAGCGTCACGACCGGGAGCCGACATCATACCGATATCAACAGGGTCACTGAAAATTACGGCAAAATCTACGGCCATCGATTCAACAGCCGACGCGCCATAGGCATTGATAAATCTCTGAACCAATGCGTAACCAACAGATGATGTATAGGGAGGATATCCACACTGAAACGGATTAACGATGATAGAACGTGTTCCGTATTTCTCGGTCAACTCGTTAATCTTTTCTGTAATTTCACTTAAAGCTTGATCCCAGCTGATACGTTCAAACTTGCTCTCGCCACGCTCGCCTACACGTTTCAAAGGGTGCAGCAGTCGTTGCTCGTTATAAGGGATCTGCCAAGCAGTTGCACCTTTTTGACAAATCTGATTGCCCGGTTGAATGCCGCCGGGAAGCTGGCTTTTTTGTGTACGCACAATCTTGCCGTCAACTGTATGTGTCTCCAAAATACAGTGCTCATGGCACCCCCAACCCTGGCAACAAGTTAGTGTTACTTTCTTTTTACCCATCTCACACTCTTTTCTCTTTTAATAAGGTTTTTAGCCTTGATGTCACTCATTTAGCTTCCGGAAGTGACATCAAGGCAGATCAATCAAAGCAACTAAATGCTAAATGCCCTTTTCGGCATAAAGAATGCTTTTGCGTGTATCTTCCCATTCGGGAATTTCATACACTCTATATCTCCTACCCTTGAGTTCGTTCAAGCGCTGTGATATTTCACTTTGCTCATCAGCAAGATCTCCGTAGGTAAGAGCACCTGTCGGGCAATTAAATACGCAATACGGCTTGTTATCGGTGGTATTGTCGCCACCGCACTTTGTGCACGAAAGCTTCCAGATAGGCATCCATTTCATGTATAGGTTTGGCCATTCTCCACCCGGCTCGTCGCGCTCGCCACCACCAATGGTGCGCACATATTGCCAAAACTCATCGGTATCAAGATCATGCGCTGTCTTACATGCCATCGAACAAGTCCAGCAACCCGTGCAACGATTGATATCGACTAAAATTGACTTCACCATAATGGTTACCTTACCTTTCTGATATCACACAGGCAATCCCAGAAGGATTCGCCGCATTGCATACCGGTACCAATCATAGGTTGTGGTATGCCTTGAGCTTCTTGGTCTTGTACAAACTTAGTGCGAAATGCCTCGTTAAAAGGCGTCAGAGTTTCTCGTGTATTGAGAGGTGTTTCAAGCTCTTGGGGGCAGGCTGTGTTTGGGTAATATGTTTCGTCAAAGCTATACCAGGTATGTACCATATTGACCGGGATATCGTTGCGCAAGTTAAGCGGCACTCTCATAACGCCACGCTGGTTAAAGACTTCTACAATTTCACCATCTACCATATCACGCTTTTCAGCTTCTGCCGGATTGATGGCAACACCAAACTGAGTAGATGCCAACATGCGACACTCGGCAATATTAGTGAACTGACCTTGCATGAAGTATTTATGACGACCGGAATAGAAGTGCAAAGGATACTGGTCGCGCAACGGCGAGTCATTAATGATGTTTGGATAAGGACTCGCCATTGCTTGTCCCATCTCAGCCAAGTTTTCAACATAAAACTCAATGCGTCCTGTTGCATTTGGCCAAATGCTGTCAGCAAATGGATCCCAATCCCTACCTGCAGGTAGATTCAGTTGAATTGCTTTTTCTTCCTGTAAGCGCTCAAAAGTAATAGGCTGTCCATCCGGCGAGGTCATACAACTGTTACCGGAACGCGCCTTAATTTGGGCATATTCTTCGTTGGTTTTATCAAACGCATCGGGCAGCCCCATACGTTTGGTTAGCTCGTGCCAAATCCAAGTGGCATCTTTAGCTTCACCAACCGGTTCGATAGCAGGCTCACACCACACAATAACGTCAGCAGGGCCACTGAGCACTTCGTGGCGCTCGAACGTAGTCACTTCCGGCAACACATAATCTGCCCAGCGGCACGTATCTGTCATGCGGATTTCCCACTCAACAAACAGTTCTAAATTGTCAAAAATTGTCCGCCATAAAGTTTTGTTTGGCCAGTTTAAAAGCGGATTACCCATTGGATTGAGCCATGCTTTGTACTGCTGCACATCGGGATTCTCGAAGCTATCAAGCAGATCGATCGTCTCAATACGATGAGCTTTATCCGGTGTATAGTTTGGTGGAAATACAACGCCAGACGTGTTCATAATGGTAGCAGAATGATAGGTAGCGCCTTGGTTAACCACACTACCACCATTTGCTTGACCTAGATTGCCTGTCAGATAACTCAACAAGAAAATAGAGCGTGACGTTGGGATACTGTTTAGATAGCGCAAGCCAAAGTAAACAAAAATTGTAGCTGGTGTAGCATTAACATAAGCGTGAGCTAAATCGACACATGTTTGGGCAGGAATACCAGTAACGGTTTCTTGGTATTCTGGCGTAAAAGTACTTACATGCTCGCAGAGCAACGCATATGATGTTTTACAAGCAATACCGTTTACTTCGCCGGTAAAATCGATTTGCGGTTTCACATCGCCATAGTCTTTGGAACTACGCACTCCACTATCGTTTAGATACTCGGTAGTAGAAACGCCAACTCCGGTAAAGCTAGCTTCATCAGATGTCAGCTGTTCAACGATAGCATAATCACCGCTTTCGCCCATCACCACGAAAGCGTTCTCTCGACCACCATCAATGATATCTGCCTCACGCATATATTTGCCGTTGTCATCTCGCACAAGGTAAGCAGCCGCTGTTTCACGGAGCAGGTATTTCGTGTTGATCAAGCCATCACGAATGAGAACATGAGCCATTGCAAGCGCAAAATATGCATCGGTTCCGGATTTCACGGGCACCCATTGATCGCAACGCGCTGATGTTACGTCAAAAAGATTGGAAACATGCACTAGCTTTGCTCCACGCTCTTGGGCATCCAATAACTCGCGTGTCGTAGTAGAAGGACGTGTGTAACCCAGCGGGTTGCCACCCCAAATAATAACCATATTGTTTGCATTGCGGAGAGGACCTCTCTCAGAGGTAAGCAAGTCACCCATATCGATCGATGGACCAAACAAAGTGGTGTCCACGGCAGGATTTTCGATGACAGATGAATCGGTTGCAAAAATGAAACGGAAGATAAGATCATTTTGCAAGCAGCCCCAATCCCCCGGATAACCACACCAAAACTGGTTTGTAATGATTGAGCGACTACCATATTTTTTGGTAATTTCGTTTAGCTTTGTTGCAATTTCATCTAGTGCTTGATCCCAACTAATCTGCTCAAACTTGCCTTCTCCTCGCTCGCCAATTCGTTTTAGAGGATACAGAATACGATCTTCTGCATAGGGAATCCTCGAAGAAAGGATGCCTTTCATACAAATAAAGTTCTTATCCGCCGATTCGCCCGGAAGGATAGCGCGTTGCGTGCGAACCAGTTTTCCATCTTTTGTATGGCACTCAACATAGCAATGATCATGACAACCCCACCCCTGACATGGGTGGTATGTTATTTTAGTATCAGGCACAACTTCTCCTTTCACGTACCAGAACACACTGGTAGGTTACCGAAAAAATAAAGTTAGCCATGGCTTTTGTACAGATTACTCGTTTTTGATTTTGCTGTGAACTGAATTTGTGTAGGTAAAACGATGACGTTTTTCCTACATTTGTAGGAAGAGTTTCTAAAAGAAGTCCATGAGATATAGCGAGAGCTCTAAATAAAGACGGCTATTTGGATCATTTAGAGATATACCTGTAATTTTTTCGATTTGTTCCAATCTATACAATAGTGTGCTGCGGTGAAGAAACAAGGCTCTTGCCGCTGCCGAAGCATTGTACATGTGTAAAACATATGTACGAAGAGTCGAAACCAAGTCTATGCCACTCTCTTGCGACTTTTTCATTAAGGCTGTAAGCTCCGGAGCACAAAGTGTTTTCGGCTTAAACTCTGTAATGCCATACTGCAAGATATATATTGGTGCTATTTCGTCAAAGCAGACAATGTTTCCCGGATGTTGGAATTGTCTTGCTGTTTCAAGCGTTCTTTTAGCCAGACGAACTCCGTCACGTAAGTGTAAGATTCTCTCAATTGGCAAACTAACACCAGCACTAACCATAATCGGCTTAATCAAATCAGAAACCGTTTCCAGTAACCTTTTAATAGAAAGTGTTTGAGCACAGACATCCGCAATTATCACTACGGCATCATCGTGCTCAAGAGCGTAGCATCCACTACCCCATGATTCGATCATTGCTATAAGTTGGGAAGGGGGTAATTCTTTCATTTCTTTATTGTGCGCCATTAAAACATATGCGCACTCGTATTGACTCTCAGTATTAAATCCCGCTGCTTCAAGCAAGCGCCTAGCATCTCCCAAATCAAAGGGATTGTCCGATAGCAATTGATGCAACACGTTGTTTGCTGTGAGACGATCATCACCAACAGGCTTTATAATGTTGACGTGCCATTCAAGTGCTTCTTTAAGCATCTTTATGTGCCAATAAACAGCTTTTGTTACGTCTGGAGTATCAGAAGGCATACAAACAAAAGCGATGCAGGTATTATCTTTGTCGAAAACAGTTGTTGTTAAAAGGAATAGTGTTCCACCATTTCTATCAGTTACTGTTGTCATGCATGGAAACTTAGTGTTTATTGCGACAATAAAGTCTTCGTATTTTTCTGCTCCTATAGGTATTTCGCCCTTTTCATCAATCAATCGATATACCGGAGAATGCGGTGGTGGCACGGGCTTAGACAAAAGGTATTTCCGGTAAACGCCAATGGGGAAATACAGTACCGCTTCTCCCAGCAACTTAGCAGCCATATCAAGATAGTCCTGCACTTCGCTTTGCGCAGTGTGGAGCTGCCAAAACTCTTCCTGATAGTGCTCGTTGTCAAAATAAAGCTCGGTTAGATACTCATACAATTCCAGCGCAGATGCACATTCTTCTTGAAGTATCACATAAGAAGTTGCATTTACAAAACTGTCTGTGTCATTTTCGTGCGTTATTTCATGTGTGTCATTACAAAATATAGCAAGAGTGTCGTTATCAAAACAAGCGTTTGTAATACCACAAGGAACAATATACACATGCCCAGAGCGTATAGGCGTATCTTTTCTATAGAGAATTGGTTCAGAAAACTGCCCGCCTGGATTACCGGCAAGTTCTTGTACTGCAAATCGTTTAACGAGATGTTCGAATAGGTATTCGTATCCCAAATACATACGGCACACTCCCTGCTCTATTTCTTGCGGCATATAATAGCACTACTTCATTCGTATCACACAATTCAATTCCTTTTGCTGTGATAACTAGAGTAGCAACAAAACATCAGAGTTATGCAGGAATGGTAGCTTACCTACAATTCACCGGTGCTTGTTATGTTGCGACCAAGTGATATCTCTAGGTTGCCATTGCGCATACGTAAGTCATCAATGAAAGCTTTTTGCTTGACGCTGCTTTTTAATATGACCTCGTACGTAAGCATAAACAGCGAGCCCATGTTTGTGGTTTTTACACTCACAAGCCTGCTCTTTGTGGTGTATTGTGCCAACACAAAATTGAATACCTCATCGTAATCCAGTGTTTCCGGAATAGTTATTTTAAGCATTCGCACGCCATCACGCGGCTCGCCAAATGGAACTGCGCTGTAAAACATAGTTGCCAAACCAAAGATTATCGTAAAGACTGTAGCAATTGCCAAAAAACCCATACCGGTTGCCAGACCTATAGCCATCGAAAAGAACACCGCGGCAATATCTTTAGCTGATCCCGGGATAGAGCGAAATCTTACTAAGGCAAAAGCGCCCATGACCGCAAGACCGGCTCCGAGGTTTCCGTTGACCAAAATTATTACCAGCTGGACTACTACCGGAAGCAACGCCAGCGTGACTACAAATCCTTTGTTGTAGGAATTTTTAAACATGTATATTGTTGCAGCTAAAGCACCTAAACCCAGCGAGAATACCGCGCACAGCAGATAGCTGAGTATCGGGATTTCCACTGTTACCTGAGTGGAAGAAAGAACTGAACTAAAAACTTGATCGAGTGTCATGATAAAGCCTCCCCTTTTTGATGTTTCTTACTTGCCGATCATAGCCATATGAGCTCGCCCAACTTTTGAAAAACTCTGCGGATAAATATCCAGTTTTGCAAATGCCCTGGACAATTTTAGTGGTAATACGCCACCGCATTTTATCTCCATTAAACAACTGCCTAGTGGTAACAAGGAATGGTATTTGTTGTTCTTGTTGCGGAGCTCAAGATCAGGTATGTTTTNNGCAAACCAAGAGCCCTCGCTGTAATAGATGGCATGATCCACAGTAAGCCTTAATTGATCCGCTGCATCAAAGTAAGTGTAGGCGCAACGCTCATAACTTAACTGCACTGCCGGTTTGGGCCAGTTGTAGTGTTCCATCGTGCAATACATCTCGCCGAGTATTTGATCATCTAGCGACCTCTTGCCATCTTTGGATGCTTGCATCGAAGACGGCATGGTTCGCGACTCAATAAAACGCNNNTACACTGTTCCGGACAGCTTTTTCTTGATCTCCAGATATACCGGGTGCTCATCGCTGAACAGATTCCCGTAAGCGCGAATACGCAATTTTTCTTTGAACTGCGGTTTTTCAATGCTGCGACGTATTAGCAACCGATCGGTCGTATCTAAGTATAGGCTGGTGATAAGAGTAGAGCCTCTATCATCGATTTGTAGCTTTTTGCCTAACATGGCTTGCAGAGACAACCATTGATCATTGCTAAGCAGATACTTTTTCTCTTTTCTCTTAAAGACCATTGGCGTTTGTGGTGGTGGTTGCATTAACGCTGTGTTTAACTCGGACACTTTAAGCCTTTCTCGTTGATACTCAAATTAATTATTGCTAAGGAAGTGCCGATTTAATGCTTGTGCTTCAGATTCTGTTCAGTTTGTTCCGGATCTGTTCGAGCAGGCGATGGCACTACATGGCGTAATTCCGTTGTCTGCTTCGGGCTAGCTGGGGCAAACTGTGCACAAGATGACGTGCAATGATTAAATCGGTGCTTCCCTAACACATTTGAGAGTCGAGGATCAGCATTTGTCCTATGCATAGTTGTGCCTAGCAACCAAAGCCTTGTTTACCACGAAACTCACCGGTAAACATTCAGGTTGTTTTCAGCTCAAGACCGCATAATGATTTTGCCCCCCGAACGACCCCCCTAAACAATAGCGCCGGGTGCAAGCTGCGTTTCCTCCTCCCATCAGAAACGTAGCGCCCGGTGCAAAGGGAGTCTCTGTTATATTAGCAGTACTTAAGTTAAAATTTAAGCAAACATACGGTAAAAATAGGTGAAAATTGAAACAGGAGTCAGCATGAATATTTTGTTGGTAGAAGATCAACAGCGCTTGGCTGATGCGCTCAGTGCAATTCTTGCTAATGACGGATACCATGTTGACACTGTCTACGATGGACAAAGTGGTCTGGACTACGCTTTGAGCGCCGGCGACACCGGCTGTGATTACGACGCGATTGTGCTGGATGTCATGCTTCCGCGTATGGATGGCATTACGGTTGCCCGCGAGCTTAGAAAAGCCGGCAGATCTGTTCCCATCATTATGCTTACCGCTCGCAATACTTTGCGTGACAAGGTAACCGGCTTGGATAGCGGTGCTGACGATTACCTGACAAAGCCATTTCAACCCGAGGAGTTGCTGGCTCGCCTTAGGGCTATGACACGCAGAAGTGGCCCGGTGATTGTTGATAATATTGTGCTTGGCAACTTGACGCTGGATCTTAAAAGTGGTTTTTTATTTAATCACGAAAGCGATAAAGACCAGCGCGTTCACCTTTCTCAACGTGAATTTGATCTGTGTCAAATGCTGATGGCTAATCCAACGCAAGTGATGACAAAAGCAAATTTGCTTACCAGGATTTGGGGTATGGATAATGATGCGGATGAGAACAGTGTTGAAGCCTATATCTCATTTTTGCGTAAAAAGTTAAACTATCTTAGTGCTAACTTGGCAATCACAACTATACGAGGCATGGGTTATCGCCTTGAAGTTGCACAAAAAGATGAATCAGCCGCAACAAACAGCGAAGAGAAACCGCAAATGATCGAGGCTTAAATATGTTAGCCAAATTACGAAGACGTTTTATCATCATCACCATGAGTCTTGTTGGTGCTGTTTTGCTTGTGGTCTTAGCAGTGAGCTTGGTATCCGATTATCAAGTGTCGATGAATAGAATCAATGACGCAATCGAGAATTCCCTAAGGCGAGGACCGGGAAATAGCTTTATACCGTGGATAGGCAATACCGGCACTGAAAGATATAGCGACTCCACACTTGAACCTCCCCAAATTACCGAAGACGGCGAAGGAAGTTTTGGCAACTCAAGATTTCCCATAGAAGGAGCTTTTGTACCGGTTTATGTTATTGGTATTAATACATACACCAACGAGATCATCATTGATAACAGCGATTCTGTTGGCATAGATAGCGAGATATTGAGTACTGCTTTGAACAGGATTACCGAGAAGTTGGTAGGCTCAAGTTTGGACAGCGGCATCAGCATTAGTGGTCACTTGGTCGACCTGCAACTGATGTATAAAGCAGAAGTCAGCTCGGACGGTTATGTGCAAATAGCTATAGCCTCCGTCTCTTCTGTTGCTGCCGAATCCCTGCGCAACCTTGGAGTGTCGGCGCTGATCTGGATCGGAGCAATGCTGCTCTTCTTCTTCATCAGCTTATTCTTGTCCAAAATCGTTTTGCGCCCGGTAGCCGAAGCCTGGGAGAAGCAAAGACAATTCATCTCCGATGCCTCCCATGAGCTTAAAACTCCCCTCACAGTGATTCTCGCCAATAACTCTTTGCTTCAAGCAAACCCTGATAAAACGATTAAAGAGCAAATGCACTGGTTGGACAACACCCAAGCAGAAGCTGAGCGTATGGATGATCTGGTGCGCAACTTGTTGCTGCTAGCACAGACCGATGAAGAAGAACGAACAGAGATGGCCAATGCCAAAAGCACGGTAAACCTATCTGCGCTAGTTGAGCAAAACTTGCTACAGTTTGAAACGGTGTTGTTTGAGCGCGGTATTGAGCTTAACTCCGATATCTCAGAAGGCATTCAAGTGCTGGGTCGCGATGACCAGCTCAGCCGACTCTTACATATACTCTTGGATAACGCCAGTAAATATGCATCTGCAATGCCGGTGATGAATGATTCGATAAAAGATGCGCCGGCAATTGATGAGCACGGCGAAGCAAACACACGTGCAGTCTACAAAGCCTCAGTATATGTCTCACTTAAACCCACGACACCGGGCAAAAGCTCCAAGGCCAGCAAACACAGCGCGGCACTCGTTGTAGCAAACAGCGGCGAGCCTATAGACCCCGCGTCTCTCCCCCATATCTTCGATCGTTTTTATCGCGGAGACAAAGCCCACAGCGCAACCGATGGAGCCGGTCTGGGCCTAAGTTTGGCAAAAGCAATTGTCGCAGCACACAGCGGAGAGATTACCGCGCAAAGCGACGCTGTTAATGGCACGGTGTTCACGGTTTTGCTGTAGATGTAAACTGATATCCTTTCTGCTATTCCCGCTTTCTTTTGTCATTC
>DBCW01000056.1:10781-10941 GCA_002293265.1 Eggerthellales bacterium UBA948 | reverse complement strand
CAACGAGTGTGCATTCGACACGCAACCAATCGCCATCGGCAAAAGCACAGATTTCAACTTTTGGATTAGCAGCGATCTGTTTGGAAACGTCTTTTGATCTGCCGGTTTGAATATATAGTTTGTCTTCAAACTTGTGGATTGTGCCAAAGGGGCGCACGCG
>DBCW01000056.1:10554-10701 GCA_002293265.1 Eggerthellales bacterium UBA948 | reverse complement strand
TTAGAGAGACAAACTACCTGCCACAATTTGATAGACCGTAATAAAATTAATTCCGGGCGATACCTAAGGCCGATATGTTTTTTTCTATGCTGACACAATTGTTATCTAAATCCCAAATATTGCACCACACGGTGTCCGAAAAGTCTC
>DBCW01000056.1:0-10541 GCA_002293265.1 Eggerthellales bacterium UBA948 | reverse complement strand
CCGCCTGCACGGGAATGACAACTTGGGTTATATACAAGGTTTTCGGACAGTCTGACCAAGTGCGTCTAGAACCGTTGCCATAGTAACTTCATCTAATGAGCCGCAAAGATGTTTAGTCGCCCTATGCGGATTATTTAGGTCAATTGCTCTTAATGCTTCAACACAAATACAACCCTCAACAACATATCCATACTGCTCCACTCTTCGCCAACTATCCGGTTTGTAGAAACCTACAACGAGAAGCTGCCAATTTTAGAACTTTTGTAATTGTTTTAATACCTCCCTCCAGCGCAAACTAATAGCATAAATTTTTGGTCGATATGCATACATGAAATAAGACCATACTTGCAGATCCAAAAGGTAATTACACGTTCTAAGCAGAGGAGGAATTGCGACAAACACCCCAATCATCTAAAGCCAAGTTTGACTAGCAAAAAGACAGGAGAAGGTATGGAGTACAACAACGAATACAATTTTGACCTATACCCCAATCAGTTGCATTGGAAAGAGGGGGATCTCACGGCAACACGCACCACTAT
This sequence comes from Eggerthellales bacterium UBA948, assembly GCA_002293265.1. Taxonomy (GTDB): domain Bacteria; phylum Actinomycetota; class Coriobacteriia; order Coriobacteriales; family UBA8131; genus UBA8131. The sequence continues at coordinate 10,002 of DBCW01000056.1, read as the reverse complement.
GTGGTCGGGACCGGGTTGTCATGAGGGATGCCAAATCATTTTTTACACCGATGAGGACGGCAAGTTAGTAAAGACCGAGGGAGACCCAAACAGTCCGTTCACCCAAGGCCGTTTATGCATGCGTTGCCTAGAGCTTCCGGAGCTTGTAAATCATGAAGATCGCCTTAAATACCCGATGAAACGAGCTGGCGAACGTGGTGAGGATAAGTGGGAGCGAGTTTCTTGGGACGAAGCATACGACATCATCGAAGAAAATGTGAAGAAGTTCCAAAAAGAAGATGGCCCTGAATCCATCATTTCAATGATCGGAACCGGCCGTAACGTCTCTCAAGTTATTGCCCACAATCAATATGCAAACTTTGGCGGACCCGATCTCACGCTTTGCTTCTTATCGGGCGACTCTTGCATGTTGCCACGCACGGCACTTTGCTATGTTGTTATGGGAAACCAATGGGTTGCAGATATGTCGCAGTTCCGTGCAACTCGTTATGAAGAAGATCCGGATTGGCAAGTGCCGGAGTGCATAGTTATTTGGGGAACCAATCCGGTCATCAACAATGCTGATGCTTTCTTGGGGCACTGGATTGTGGAGTGTCAAAAACGCGGATCAGAGCTCATTACCATAGATCCTCAACTTACTTGGATGGCTGCAAAGTCAAAATATTGGCTGAGAGTTCGTCCGGGAACAGATGCTATGCTGGCAATGGCAATGCTTAAAGTAATAATTGATGAAGACCTCGTAGATCATGACTTTATCGACAAATGGACGTATGGCTTTGACGCTCTTAAAGAAAGAGTGCAGGAGTATACAACTGCTAAAGCTGCCGAAGTTTGCTGGGTAGATGAAGACTTGATTATCGAAGCCGCTCGCTTCTATGCAAAAGCCCAACCCTCTTCAATTCAGTGGGGTCTGGCAGTAGATATGTCTAAGATTGGTACCGTAACCGCTCACGCCATCGCCTGTCTGGCCGGTGTCACAGGAAACATCGACAACCCCGGTGGCAACGTTTTGATCGACCAAGCCAGCGGTCTGGAGTTTGGCTACAACAGCGGCATCGAGTACCTCAAAGAGGGTATGGTCGAAAAACGCCTGGGTAACAGCAAGTATCCGCTAAAGAAGTACGGCTTTACTGCATCTTCACAATCCGACGCGATCTTAGAGGCTTGTGAGACCGGTCTGGATGAAAAAGGTGATCCGCGTCCGGTTAACATGCTGTGGATTCAATCATCTAATCCCATCACCAACATGGGTCAGGATGCTCCGCGAATCTATCGCGCTATGGCAAATGTTCCATTTATCTGTGTCATCGACATGTTCAAGACTCCGTTTGCTGTTGCTTGTGCCGATCTTATTTTGCCTTGTGCCATGTCTAATGAGCGCGACTGTATCCGCGTTTGGTTTGATCCGGTACGTTCGCTAACCAAATGCTCAACTTTCTATGAGGCAAAAGAAGACGAGCAGATCATGATCGATCTTGGCCATCGTCTGGCTCCTGAGAACTGGCCGGATTGGGTTAAAGAGCCACGCGACTACATGAACTGGCGCCTTGAAGTTGGCAACTGCGGCTTTACGATGGAGCAACTGGAGCAGGACTACAACGGATTCTTCTACAATGACTTCCGTTACTACAAATATGAGAAAGGTTTGTTGCGCCCCGATGGACAGCCCGGATTTATGACTCCCACAGGTCGCTACGAGTTCTACATCTCACTGTACGATTCATGGGGAGAAGACCCTCTGCCTTATTATGAGGAGCCGCCAACCAGCCCCGTCTCAACTCCTGAGCTGGCCGAGAAATATCCTCTGGTACTCACCACCGGCAAGCGCTCATTTGAATTCTTCCACTCCGAATGGCGCCAGGCCTCTACGACCAGCCGCGAGCTTCATCCAAATCCTTTGTTCTACATCAACCCGGATACTGCTGCAAAATATGGTATCGAAAATGGCCAGTGGGCTTGGATCGAAAATGAGATTGGTAAATTCCGCCAAATCGCCACATATGACGCAACCCTAGATCCTCGTGTTATCTCCACAGAGCACGGCTGGTGGTTCCCGGAAAAAGAAGCCGCCGAGCCCAGCTTATTTGGTGTCTTTGATTGCAACCCCAACAACGCCATCCCAATGTGCGAAAACGGCAAGAGCGGTTACGGCGCACCTATTAAGTGCGGAATCGCTAAAGTATATCCCTGCACCCCGGAAAACAGCACACCGGAAATGCAGCCTACATATCAGGTCACACGTGGAGGAGGTTACACCCATGGCTAATAAAGAAGGATACGGCTTACTTATTGATTACGAGTTTTGCTCAGGGTGCCATGCATGCGAAGTAGCCTGTAAAAAAGAGCACGACATGCCACGTGGAGACTTTGGCATCAAGATACTACAAGACGGTCCACGCCAAAACTCTAATGGCCGCTGGGAATATGAGCACATTCCGGTACCAACAAGTCTTTGTGACCTGTGTGAAGAGCGCGTAGGCGCAGGCAAACTGCCCACGTGTGTGCACCACTGCCAAGCAGGTGTTATGGTTTATGGTACGTTAGAAGAGCTGGCGAAGAAGGTTAAAAAAGACAAGATGGTCATCTTCTCCCGCTAGAAATACCAACAAACGGGGTCGTGTTTGACTTTCACTTCATGACCCCGTTTAAGTTTGAACTATTGCTAAAAATGGAACCAAGAGGCGAAAATGGGCTCGTGTCACTACTGTTTTAATTGTGGAAGATGCCGAGGCGAATTACCAAAACCGATTATGGTAAGACGCTGTCCAGAATGTTCGTACACAAATGAAGTTGGCTCAAAAACCTGCTCTCAGTGTAACAGCTCGCTTCTCTTGGAACCGGGAAAGACCAATACAACCAACAAGTAATATCGGTAGGTTATTTAGGAGGCAAAGAATGCAAGAAGAGAAATTATATCCTCGCAGATGGGGAATTTTAGCAGCACTATTCTTGGCGTTACTATTTCTTCAGATCACATTTATCATCCCGGGCGGTGCAGCACTGGCTGTAATGACGCAATATCAGATCAGCCCGGTACTATTCGGCATGGTTATGTCAGTTCCTTATTTATCAGGTATTTTATTTGGCGTGTTTTCCGGCACACTTGCCGACCGCATCGGTGTTAGAAGAGTAATTCTCGTTGGATATGCACTGGCTTTGATAGGCGTTATCTGGCGTGCACTTTCCGGCGACAGCTTTATCATGCTCTTTCTCTCCAGTTTTGTAATGGGCTTTGCCACAGCGGTACTTAACGCAAACTCTGCAAAGATTATCCGCCGTTGGTTCCCGGGCAAATCTACTAACGTAGCTATGGGTGTATACGTTGCTGCGGCCTCTCTTGGCGCAGGTATTGCACTCAATGTTGGTGCCAGATCTAGTGTTGAATTCTGCTGGTGGCTCTCTGTTGGGTGCATAGCAGCAGCTATTGTTTTTTGGTTCTTGCTTTATCGTGAGCACCCCGAAGGTGATCTCAAGGTCAAAGAGAATATCAAAGAGCACCTTGGCGTAGTACTTAAGAATAAACATGTTTGGGGCATATCAGCATTTGCTTTCTTGTTCATGGGACTTACCGTAGTTGGAACTTCCTACATGGTTGCAGGACTCACAACTCTGGGTGGGCCTGAGGCAGCAGGAGACGCAGCAAATATCTCGACAATGAATACTTTGGTGGTCTGCGTTTCATCCATCTTCTTGCCGGCGCTTATTGCACGCTTCTCACGTCTGCGTTTACCACTTACTGTTTTGCTTATCGGTTCGGGCATATTCTATGGTATTTCACTGTTCATTCCATTTGGCCCGCTTACTTATCTAGTCTTTATCTTTGCCGGGATCTTTTTAGGTCCGATCATGGCTATGGTAAAGGCAATGCCGGCGTTACTGCCAAGTGTTAAGCAAGAACATCTTGGTGCCGTAGGTGGAGTTCAGAGCATGTTCCAAAACTTTGGTATGTTCTTGGTCTCATCCTACATTGCCGCCCCAATAGCTGCGATGATCGATCCGACCAGCACACTTTTGTTCTATCAGGCATTGTTTGCCATCTTTGCCATCGGCTGCGTTATCTGCGTGATTCTACTTTTCACCTTCCCGAATCTACGCACCAACGTTGCCGACCTCATCAAAGACAAGCAACAAGAGGCTGGCAAGTAGAGGGTTATTGTTACTACGAACAAAGTTGAGAATTAAAAACAAATCATCCGGGCGACATTGGTAGTTGCCCGGATGGCGATTGATTAGATATTTTGGCTTTGCTCAACATCACAATTATCGGGCTGTATCAAAAGTATAGTTATTACTCAGATTATCATTCTCGCGAAAATGGGAATCCAGAATTACAGTTATTGCTACGTTAAAGGCTAAAGAAACCTTTTTATCCTTAGGTTTTTGATGCGGCCCCTTTCGGTAGAAGAGAGGTTATATGGAACAAAGACAATTGGGCAAACATGTTGTGCAGTATTCAGGTGCTTACTCGTTTTGTGCCGGCTGTAATTCGTGCGAGGCGATTTGTGGTCTTGTACACGATGGAGTAGTTAGCCCAAGCTACAACAGATTATTTATTGAGCGAGGTGGTACCCGAGACATGGTGTGCCACCTTAAATCTTGTCAGCAGTGTTTAGATCACCCCTGCTATGAGGCTTGCCCTAAAAAGGATGTCGCAATGTGTGTTGACGAAAACGGCATAACTTATGTAAACGAAGAATATTGTGTTGGTTGCGGTGCTTGTCAGCGCGCTTGTGTGTATGAGCCCGCGCGCATCAATCTATCCGCTGCTCACAAGAAAAAAGAGCGTAAGTCTAAAAAATGCGACCTGTGCCGCACCCGCAAAAACGGTCCGGCTTGTGTGGAGTATTGTCCGGTACGTTGCCTCGGTGTAAGTACCGAACCCGAAGGTCAAGTAACCGATCCCAAGCTCGATGTCGCTGCCAAAAAACTATCAGTATTCACAGGAAATCTCGGTGACAAAACACCCGAGCTAGCCGCCGATTCGGCAAACTAAGGAGGAGAGATGCCCAATAAAACTATCGACGAGGTTTTAAACAACCCGGAAAACAAAGACAAACTTTACGGATATGTTGGTCAGATCCTCCGTTTGAATCTTACAACCAAGACAAGCGAGATCGTCTCAACATATAAATATGTGCCTAAATATCTTGGCGGACGCGAGCTGTGCAATAAAATTTTTTATGATGAGGTGCCTCCCGGAACCGATCCGTTTGACCCGGAGAATAAACTCATCTATATGACCGGGGCTACAACAGCGACAGGTATACCAACAGGTGGGCGCACCGAGATGACCGGCATTGCCGCTAACAATCTTCCCAGTCAGTATTCGTTTAGTGGAATTGGCGGTTGGATAGGTGCAGAGTTCAAGTTTGCCGGATATGACGGCATCATCATCGAAGGTGCCGCAGACAGCCCAACCTACATTAAGATAGATGATGAAAGCGTTGAGTTTTTGTCGGCAGAGGACGAGTGGGGACTTAAGGTTCACGACACTCAGCGCGCTTTAAATGATAAACACGGCTACGACTTCAAATGTATGGTCATCGGTCCTGCCGGTGAGAACTTATGTCGCAACGCTTCGATCACCACCAGTAACGATAACGTTATGGCTAAAAGTGGTTTTGGTGCTGTATTTGGATCCAAAAAACTTAAGGCCATTATATGCAGAGGAACCGGTGTGGTTCCGGTAGCCAACATCGAAAAGTTATTGGAACTCAGGTTAAAGATGGGCGATCCTTACATGCGTGTATCCCCACTACAGCCACAGACTGTACAAGGTCTTCCCGGTGGCGAAGCGGAGGGTAACTGGGTGCGTGGCAACATCTCGTGTAGCCACGGGTGCAACCAACACTGCAATTGTTTGATGATGGGTACAAAATCTGTATTTGCTGATGAGGATATTAATCACGTAGAAAAATGTGTAAGCCCGGTTGCTTATGGGTTTATGAATGATATTCCCAACACCATCAACGCAAACTGGATGACCGAACAAAACCATATGCAACCATGCAAGCTTCTTAGCAGAGAGTTTTCGGAACCTGATCCCACAGACCCGTATTTTGAGGAAATGACCGCGCCAATACTTCCCGATATCTTTAACTTCTGGAAGCCCGATTTTGACAAAGGCAATATGATAAATGAGCTTTGCAATGAATACGGCTTAGACAAGTGGGACGTTTTGATCTGGCTGTTGCCGTGGCTGGCAATGGGTCAAAAAGAGGGTGTTTTTGATGACATCGATTTTGGCATGCCGGTAGACGTAGAATCCAGCGAGTTTGTGGCTCACATACTCGAATCGATCGCCTACAGAAAAGGCAAGTACGGTGATATCTTAGCTGAAGGTATGGCTCGCGCTATCCGCACATTAGGCAAAGAGAAGTTTGGCGAGACCAACTACTCAGGACGCTTCTCGCAGATATTGGGCAAACCTCTTGATTTACCGATAAGTATGGAGACAGCCTGGGGGCACAGCTTCCATTGGCAAGGACGTGGCTTTGAGGCCACCATCACCAAGCCTACTTGGCTGGCAACAACCATAGAGCTGATGACCTCGTCTCGCGACATGCAAACAGTAGAGCACCACCACGACAAATACGAGAACCATATCAAGGCAGTTGTTGCTCCTTATGACAGCCAAGTTCTGGTAGACAGCATCATCATGAACGAAAACAAAGGAGAAATGAAAGACAGCGTTACCTGCTGCGAGTGGCAAAGCCCTGATATTTATTGGTCATCCATGGAGGCCGAGATGTATGAGGCAGCTACAGGATACCCCATGACTGAAGCAGAGCTGAACCAATCAGCCGAGCGCTCAAAACTCATCTACCGCGCAATCTTGATCAGAAACTTTGAGCGCAGCCGCAAGATGGAAGTAGAAGCAGTTTGGCCCGGCATAAGCATTCCCGACCCATGGGGAGAAGTTGCGGATTGGGATGGATTTAACCGCCTGGTAGATCGTTACTATGACACTCGCGGCTGGGATAGAGAAACAGCTTGGCCATACCGCGAAACATGGCAACGAGCAGGACTGGATTTCATAGCGGATGACATGGAAAAGATAGGAAAACTACCGACAAAGTAAGGAGATAGCATGGGACGTTTAGATAATAAAACAGCTGTAATCACCGGTGCAACATCAGGTATAGGCGAAGCTGTTGCTAAGATGTTTGCAGCAGAAGGCGCAAAGATTATTGTGACCGGACGCAACGAAGATAAAGGCAACGCTTTGGTAAGGGAAATCACCGAAGGCGGCGGCGAAGCTGCATTCATCGCTTGTGATCTACGCAAAAAGGACTCGATTGCGGCACTTAAGGATTTCGCTTATGCGCAATACGACAAGATCGACATACTGTTCAATAATGCCGGCGTGTTGGTGCATAAACCATTCTTGGAGCAAAATGATGAAGACTTTGATCTGATTATGGAGACAAACTATCGTGCATATGTATGGACAATGCAGGCATTTTTACCCGAAATGCTAAAGAACGAATCCGGCAATATCATCAACACTGCTTCGATCTCATCAATATGGCCGGAGTCCGGAGCAACATTTTATGGAGCCATGAAGGCTGCGGTCACTAATATTTCCAGAAATATCGCTAAAGAGCATGTTCGTGACGGTATCCGTGTAAACTGCATCTGCCCCGGCCCCATCATGACAAACATGACACCGGCAGGGTTTGATGAAGAAAAAGCGGCAGAAGCAGGACTTCTAGCCATGGGACACATCGGCAAACCTGACGACATCGCCTATGCGGCAGTTTATCTGGCTTCAGATGAAACAGCTTTCATGACCGGGCAAAACATCATAGTTGACGGCGGTGTCTGCGTAAGCAATTAGTCTTCTTGATCTTGCATAGAATTTAGAGCAGTGTTAATAAACACATCTTCAAACGTCTCATTGCTCGACTCAAGGAAAAAAGCTTTAAAGTCAACACGCATTCTCTCAAAAGCGCTTTGAACAGAAAGATCCAGATCAAAGCGCTTTTGTATTTTCTCTATATGATAGATAACAGTGTTACGATGCATGTGCAGTCGTTTTGCCACATCAGAAGCATTGCGCTCATGATGCAAATAAAACCAGAACAATGCTACATAGTTTGTCTCATTTTCTTTATCCTCGGCATACAGCTTCTCTACCAGCGTATGAGAGAACGTGAATTCTAAAAAGCGCGCATCGCGGTTTTGCTGGCTGACAAGATAAGTGAGTAGTATCTCCTCAAACAAAAAGATGCCTTTATTTTGCTCTTCTCCTGCTGCGTAAAGCTCGTTCATTATCGTGTGTTTCATGCCAAGGGCTATAGCAGTTTGTTTGTAGGCCATATCAAGATCTTCAATATTTTCAAAGACCTGCGAGACTCCTGAGTAGATGCCATATGGTTCAAAAATGTGTTTGTTGAGTTGGTCAAAAGACTTCATGTGCGAAAGCCCATTGTCACTTGGCTCGCTATAGTACAAAACAAGCAGATTCTTCCGATAAGGAAAGCAATGACACCTGCCATTATTTAATTTTGCCGCCGCCTCAACAATTCCTTCTAGCTGATGCGGCTTATCCATCTCGCCGGTTTCTAAAGCTATCAGTTTAAACTCTGCCGATGCAGGTATTTTGGCTAATGCCGCTTGAGCCCTGATGTAGTCGGCTGTCATTTCTTCTCCTCCAAGCAATCTGGTGAAGAAAAAGTAGAACGGATAATTTGTCTTAATATTCTTGTGCCAAAAAATCTCACAAAGTGACCTTGCGCGAGTTGTAATCTTTTTAAATATGTCTTCTAGGCCTTTGGTGTATTTGGTGCCGCTGCATATCATCACAATTGAGGCAAAATAGCTGTAGTTAACATAAAGTGGACGGTGTACCTGTATAAACGGTATTTCTTCACATGGATCTTCTGTCATAATCTGCTGTTTTAAGGCGCGTTCTTTCCATCTATCAATTGTTTCTTCCGGCAAACAGCCCACATTTATAAGATGCTTAGAGATATCATCGGGTGGTTGCACCCTATCGCTGTAAGCAATCAGATTAAAGTGACTATCATTTACCGTGAAAAAATTATCTGTAAGATGGCTGCCAATGTTTAATAGCTCAGTGATGCTGCCTTTTCTGAGAACGATGCGATCCATATCGTTTTCCCAGACCATAATCTCGATGAAGTATTTTTGCAACAAGAAACTAAAGTACGAAAAGTTTTCTTGCCCTTGCACCAAAAGCACACGGTCTTTGTATGTTTGGATCCAATCCGGTGTCTGTTTGAGTCGCGTTAGAACTAAAACAAAGGCACTTTTATAATTCTCCAGAACCGACTCTGCGTTGTCGTTATGACATATCAACAGAGTGTGCGCTATATCAGAGACATCATCAACCAGCTGGGGGTCTTTTTTTGAAACCGGGATAATTGAGCTAAACTCGCGTGAAGTTTCGTCTGGGCAAAACAAAATGCTGTAATCTTTTAGAAAATCTTTGAGCATGTTGACTGTTACTGTCGGCAGCGTGCCAACATTGGATAAGTATCGTTTTTGACTGTAAATCTCTTCCATGGGCGTGCTCCACTCTTGGATAAGCAGAATCAACTGTTGAGATTGCCAAACAATAAGTATTTGCAACGTATTTTAGCATGTAATTATGCATAATGTAGAAAACTAGGACTTTTCTGCGACTACTTTGTTTTTGTTGTAATTGGCAGTTTGCAAAGTGCAAAGCAAGCAGTTCCTATTATTCCTATAGCCAGTATCGCAATCCCGGCGTTGCTATAATTTGCAAACTCCGGACCCAGTAGCATCTGAAATACAAACGTGCCCAAGAATTGACCAATACCTTGCACGGTGGTTAGTACTCCCAATGCTATCGGCAAAAGACTGGGGCGCTTAAGTACTTTAATTAGACCAACTATCAATAGCCCGGAACAGCCAAGACCAAAAATACCCATTATTATCGCCGCAACCCAAACGATCTCCAGCGGCTGAGTGAACATTAAAAATGCACAAGGACCAACAAATGCAAAGGCTCCT
>DBCW01000034.1 GCA_002293265.1 Eggerthellales bacterium UBA948 | reverse complement strand
ATAGCCGTACCACTATAACACAGTTGACCTGCATGCCCTATCATTTGATGTAACCAGTTAACAACAATGTTTGTGGGTGAAAATCATGCAGGCTAAGGCTCCAAAAAAATTTTCCTTAGTTAAGGTATCTCCTCCCAAGAAATTTACTTCGCTGGTTTGGAGGACAGAAGCAGCGCGAGTCTTGTCTCGACTCAAGACTACCGCCGCAGTTATGCTTATGGTAGCTCCTTGCGGATACGGAAAGACCAGCCTGGCGTATACTTGGACTTCTCGCCAATCACACTTTCTCACCGTATGGCTCTCGCTTGACGAGATGGATAATCAAATCATGCGCCTTACGAGATATCTCCTACTTTCATTTGCGCAAAATGAACAATTAGCACATTTGGTCTCCGATAAAAACGAGTGTGATACGTTAGAAGCAGCAATACAACTTTGCGATGAGCTGCTTTACGATATTACTCAATTTGACAAGAACATAATGTTGGTGCTGGACAACTTTCACGCTTTACCGGAAGGTGGTTACGCCCAAGAGCTTATCGCCTACCTTGTTGCACAGTCACCAAAAAACTTCCGCTTTCTTATTGTTACCAGGTCTTTGTCTAAAGCTAGATTTGCAAAATACCACCTCACTGAGCAGCTGGAGATCATTGATGAGACTATTCTCGCCTTTAATAAAGATGAGATTGGCGAATACTTGCGCAAACGAGGACTGGAATCCTTTGAATTAACGTCCGATCAAATCTGGACTGCAACAAAAGGCTGGCCGGCATTTGTAACTCTTGCAGTGAGCGCTGCTGAGTCTTGCCTTGAAGATAAGAGTAGCTTTGTGACATCAGCATCGTTCAACGACATGGCAGAAAGGTACGTCGACGAGGAGATTGTTGGGCAACTTGCCGACGATGTGGTTGATTTCGCACTTATAGCCTCTCAAATCCAACCATTTTGCGCTTCGCTTGCTGAGGCGGTAACAGGACTTTGCAGACGCGATATCAATCGAGTAATGAGTACGCTAGTCGAAGGAAGACTGCTCGCATTTCCCATACGTAGAGGTGAGACAGAATCGTGGTTTGAGTTTCATCCATTAGTAGCCATGGCACTTATGCGCAGATTTCACTCGTACTCGCACATGACGAGCAAAGAGGTGTTTAGAAAAGCCGGAGAATGGCTGGCTCAAAATGGCAAACTCAATCTTTCTGTGCAATACGCCAGACGTAATCAGGATTGGAGCTTCATAATAAAGTTGGTCGAGATGCACTGGGAGAGTATGGGGCTTGAGGACAATACCTACATGCTGTATCAGTGGGGCAAGATGGTGCCATTAGACACACTGCAAAAATCTCCAAAAGCTTGCAGCATTCTCTCATTTAGCGCGGTCATCTACGGTGACGTGGAGTTTGCCTCGTTTTGCGACAGTGTGGCACTTGCCTATTATACGGATCCCGCGCTGCCGTTTTATTCTGAAGCGATGGTTTTTCGCCTTCAGGTTTGTAATGTTCAAGGTAGGTATGAAGAAGCCAAGGTCGCATTAGGTATTGTGTTGCCACGGTTGGATGATCTGGATTTCTATATGACTCACCTGGTGCGTCAACACGAGATTTCGCTTTCAGAAAATCCTGACTGGTTGCGGTTTAGAGATATGGTTTTGGAGATGTTGCCAAAAACTTATATCCACACGCACGAAATGTTTGTTGTTAACAACTATTCGATTCTCTGCCTTTGCGAGGGTTATCTGGGAAACTTTACCAAGGCTTTGGACTATGCGAAAAAGGAGAATGCCGTACCTAAAAAAGCTCAGCATCCCGGTAGGGCAGCTAGAGTCAATTACTACTTTGCCATGATGGCATCTGCATATTACCGAGGCAATATTAAAGAAGCAGTTCTTTATCGCGAGCGTTTTGACTCCTTTACGCAAGAGCGCAGCCTGCCCTACTTTCATACGCTCTCCTTGGTGTATAAAGCAATATTTGCCTACCTGAAAAACGCGCTGGATGACGCGGCAAGCCTGCTTTCGTTATCGAGCAATCTTTCGCCATATGGTTTACTGATGGTTCCGCTTCCCCTTGACATGTTGTTGCAGCTTGACGAAGCGGGGCTTTTTGATTTTGAGGCTTTTCTAAAAAAGAGCTTTAGGACAGATGATCAGACTTTTGCTTGGAGCCGGCTCCGTTTTGTTTACAACTTGCTCAAGGGTGATAAGCAGTTTTTCCCGGAATTGCTGGATGCTACGCAAGCCATCAATAAGGACAGGCGTCTTGATCATATCCATGCACAACTGCTACTTACACTTTACTATGCGCAATGCGGAGATGAAAATGCCTCTGAAGTCGCTCTTGGTAAGGCGATTGAATATGCCAAACCCGAAGCGATCATTCAGCCTTTCCTAAACGATTACGCCTACTACCTACCGATACTAGGCCGCATGCAGTCTCTGCTTTCCAGAGACAGCTTTACAGCTAGCCTTTATGTAAAGATGTCCCAGGCATCAAGCATCAATACCTCTATGGCAAATGCAAAACACGACGTAGTGCTAACGCCACGCGAAAACGAGATCCTTTATCAGATAGTTTCGGGATACAAACCTGAAGAGATCGCGCAACGTTTGGGAATATCAAAGGCTACAGTTCGCAGGCATGTGGCAAATATCTATGAAAAGTACGGCGTACATTCCCGCACACAACTGGTATTAAATGTCATGTAATATGCAGTATATTGCTATGTGCAAACTACATTTGACACACGCTTTAAGGAAGTGCTGATTTGATGCCCTCACTTGCTTGCTCATCGGCTTTTTTATCCGCCATTGCCTTGCGCACGCGCAATGCAGCATAAGCGACAAAAAGAATTGTGTATATAGTGAGATTTACTAAAGCAGTACCGGAACCACCCATGACCGGCACAATCAAGTATCCCAGCAGATGGAAATAAGCCAAGGTAAAGAACGGATAAGCTAAAACTTGCACCTTCTTCCAAGTGCCGGCGCTCATTTTGGCTTTTAATACATTAAACGATGTTACCGTGAGCAAAATGAGTAGCACCAGCATCACCATGGCTAAACAAAGCGCAACCAAGATATTGACCCTGAGAGACAAGAGATTTGCAGCCATACTCAAATAATTGCTGAGGTATGGCACCAGATGAGCCATGATAAGAATGCATCCCATTATAGAAAGCTCAGCGCGTATGGGGTTAAATATCCGCCTAACCGAAGAGCCTTTGTCAAAAACTCCAACAAACATCACCAGAGCAAACAAGGAAAGCCCAACATGACCTTTCTGAACAGCAAAGACCAAAACACGTACGATCTCGCTTGGGTTTGGCTGCAAAGTGAAGTAGATGCCGGCGAAGCTGATCAGAGCAGCCAAGGCATAAAATAAAATTGGAAACCGTTTGATAGGTTTGCGCAAAACTACGCTAAGGGCAATGACGACGATATGTGAAATGATAAAGCTCATGATGTACCAATCTCTATTTTTTGGAAGTGCCGATTTTACGCAGGTGACCAGCCGTCTGTTTGTGACAACATCTCTTCGATAAAGATCGCCGCTATTATCGCTAGGCTTGTATACGTTGGGTTAAAGTCAAGTGCAATGCACTTTTTGAAGAAATCGACTCCCCATTTTTTTAGATGATAATAATCAAACTCCCTAATCAGCTGCCATACGACGCTGGCATCTCCTTCAGTTTTTGTAGAAGACGCGGATATCTTCGCCATATGGTCGTAAAGAAGTCCGAGGAATTCCAGTTCTGTAGGTAAGTAATCGCCGGGAAAATTTTTGTCTTCTGATCGCTTAAGGCCGGCTTTTTTGTAGCATCGCTCGGTGTCAAGCGCGGCATCACTGACAAAAAGCCGTGGTGCTAAGTCGTAACTTGAATCGGGATTTGCCTCCCAAAACAAGAATTGACTCTCATATGGAAAGATCAACGGCTTTTTGGGGTGGGTGAAGGCTTTTGTATAAGCTTGGCGAAGTAAGGTAAGCGTTATTTTACCTTCCTTAGCTTGCCCCTCGATCACCGATAGTTCCTTTTCAATACGAGATAACTGTTGGTTTGTAAAGCCTATTTCATCAGACATCTCTTTGATCCCGGACACTACATCTCCATTAACTAAGCCTTCGACCATCGTGTCGTGCGGCAGGCGAAACATTATCGCCATTAGTTGATAGAAATCAGCAATAGCGTTCATGCGATCTGGGGAAGTATCATAAGTCATGCTTTACTCCAAAGGACTTTTTGCCTATTTGTGCTTTCAGGCTCTTGAAGCTTGTGCACTTCAAGAGCCTGAAACGGTCATGTAAATGCTACTTTACGTATATTGTCGAGGGTTGAGTTCCCTCAGACTCTAAATGCTTATACGTTGATTTTCCTGCGACGTACTTGCTTACTTCACTGTTTGGATCGTCGATATCGCCCCAAACACGTGCGCTGGCCGGACAAAACTCCATACAAGCCGGCATGTCACCGCGGTCAATTCTGTGTGTGCAAAACGTGCACTTCTCAGCGGTTAGCGGCGTGTGTGCAGGAGCGTCCCAATCACCCAACGGGAAGTCAACCACGTACTCTAGCTGACTTTCGTTAAATACACGAGCATTGTAGGGGCAGGCTTGCAGGCAAAGCTGACAGCCAATGCAGACTTCATTGTCTTGAGTGATGATGCCGTCTTCACGCTGACTGATTGCCTCAACAGGACACACACTCTTGCAAGCCGGATTGTCACAATGCTGACAAGCGATGGGCATAAAGCTCATATATAAGTCGTTTGGATAGGTGCCTCGCACCGTATCCATGCCCTCGGCTCCATCTGTTTCTACCCGGTTATACCATTTGGTGTTCGGGAGGTTGTTATTTGATTTGCAGGCTACACTACAGCTGTGGCAGCCGATGCATTTGGTTGTATTGATTGCCATTACATAACGCATGTCGACTCCTCCCTATACCTTCTCAACTTCGCAAAGTGTGTCATAGAAACATCCTGCAGCAATAAACTTACCCATAGCGCGAGATGTCAGGTCTGAATAGTGTCCTTCTTTGTAGCTTTGCTTGTACCAGGTGTGTTGAGTGGTAACCACTCCCGGTCTATTGCCACTGCTAAGGTGCACTTTCATAACTACGGAGCCACGGTCATTCCAAGCTCGCGCATAGTCTTCGTTCTCAATTCCGCGAGCGGCGGCATCCTGTGGGTTCATATAAAGTATTGGCTCCGGTCTAAGCTCTTCTAACCATGGGCAGAGCGCAAAGATGGTGTGGGTCTTAAACCTGTCTCTATGCGACATGAGGTTTAGCGGATACTTCTTAAATATCTCATTTTCATACCAGGCCTCAACCGGTGGCTGCCAATGCGGAAGTGACCAGGTTGCATGATCTAACTGCTGCCCATAATTGTCGTTTGGCTGAAGAGTTTCAAAGTAGAACTCTGCTCGTCCTGTTGCCGAAGGATACTTGTAGTCGGGATAGAAGATGTAATCATCCGGCATGATGCGAACCATCTTGTCTTTCTTGAGTGACTCCCAAGTAACTCCAAGTCCTTTAGCGACATCGTTTGTAAGCAGGAGCTCGTACCATTCATCCTCAGTCATCATTTTGTCTCCATAGCCCATATGATCGGCGATCATTTTGATGACTTCTATATCGCACTTAGCCTCGAATGCCGGCTCGACGGCCTTTTCATTTACACGATACCAAGGTACTTGCATAGCAGTGAAAGTATTCATCTCAAACCAATGGGTGGTTGGCAAGATGACATCGCTGTATTGGGCTGACTCTGTCATTACGGAGTCCATACAGACAATGAGCTCGATTTCTTTCAGCGAATCCATGATCTCTGCTCTGCCCGGCGCATTGGAGAGTGGATTGTTGTATTCAATAAGGATACTCTTAAGATTGATGGGCACTGCACCGTTAGCTTTGTTCTTGATGATGTCAGGCAAGTTTTCCCAAGAAGCTGTGATACCGTATTTAAATCCTTCACCGGACATGCCACCGGCTAGGTTTACGCCGTAAGAACCGATTGCGCTGCCACCCATACCACCTTGGATTCCCGCACCCGATTTAGACATGTTGCCCGTAATCATGCCAAGGGTGATGATGGAGTGGAAGGTTTCGGCTCCATTTGTCCAGTGATCTGTACCAAACTGGAGGTAGAGTACGCTTGGGCCATCAGCAAAAGTGCGAGCAAGTTCTTTGATTTTCTCTGCCGGAACGTCACACATCTCTGCTACACCCTCTGGTGTGTATTCCGCAATTCGGTCGAGCAGTTTTTGGTAAGCTGTTTTAACGGCAATGCCGTTGACCTCAAAGCTCCCCTCGAGCACCGGGTCGGCAATTTTGTCTTTGTCGTCATTGGTACCATCAGCACTACGAGCCACAATTGGGTCAATGACCGTAGGCTTTCCGGTTCGATCCGGTGGGCCTTCTGTGGGCTCAACTCCCAGGTCGCTCATGCGTAAGTATTTGCCATCGCTTTCCTTTACCAAAAATGGTGCGACAGTGCCTTTCTTCAAGTATTCAGGGTCGGTGAGTCCTTCGCTGACGATAACGTTCATCATCGCCAAAGCCATTGCGCCGTCAGATGCGGCACGGATGGGAATCCACTCATTAGCTCTTTGAGCTACGCCTTGATAGATTGGGTCAATGACGATGACATTGGCACCTTTTTCCATGGCAGCTTGAATAATTGGCCATCTTGGCTGCTCACTTACTGTAGCGTTACAACCCCAAACGAGAATGTTCTTTGCGTTTAGGAGATCAAGCGGACCATTACCGTGCAACATTGGGCCGCGAGTTACTGTTAGAGTTCCCATGACCAGGCCGTTTTGGTCATATTGACCACTGAGCTTGGTCATACCAAGAACGCTTTGAAAACGTGTGGTATAGAATTGATCGTTGGTGTAGACGCCGCCTCCAAGCGGCACACCAATACTGGAGCCACCAAACTCGTCAACATAACTCTTCCATTTGTCGCCGACGTATTTAATCGCTTCTTCCCAAGATATCTGCTCCCACTCCCCGGCTCCGCGCTCTGTTCCCTCAACTCGACGCATCGGGTACTTTAAGCGCTCAGGCGCATATACTCGCTGGGCATGGGTGAGACCACGTTGGCAAAGTCGCTTCTCCAGTGGATTTTCGGGTGCGTCCTTGACCGAGGTCTTTACAATCTTTCCCTCTCTTACATGAACGTTCATGTAACAACCGCCACCGCAGTTACCGCGACACAGACCTTGATAGATCTGCTCCTCAGGGGCTTGGGCGGTAGTGCTCTGCGCAGGTGTCTCAGCCTGTGGTGAACAGGCAACATTACCCGCAAGTGCGGCTCCGCCGGCAACTGCCATAGCCGCAATAAAACTACGACGCGACATCCCCCTCTTTGTCTTTTCCGCTTGCATTCATCCTCCTATCTGTAATTCACACATTTAGTAGTATCTTCAGACAAAATCACCGTTTATGCTTTTGCGCTTTTGGTGGTTTTATCGCATTGCAGATAAAAAGACATTAGCACCCAAATTTTGTGTACACTATAATCAAAATGATGTAGATGATTATGTATTTTTGATGATTCATTTTGTTTATCTGTTCTATACACATAAGAAAAGATGATGGAATAAGCATTTCGATGCTTGAAATCCAAACGGTTTTCAAGTAATGTTCTTTAGGTTCATTTTTGACGCGGCAGTAGTTCAATTGGTAGAGCATCAGCCTTCCAAGCTGATTGTTGCGGGTTCGAGTCCCGTCTGCCGCTCCAGATCATCGAAAACTACTGCTAGCTATCTGGGATATCTGCATTTAAGGCAGACGGGACGATGTACCCGTGAGGGCTCAACTGTCCGGTGGACAGTTGAGGTCCGAGTGAACGAAGTGAACGAGGTCTCCAAGACTAGGAGCGAAGCGACGACGGATTGGCGAGTCCCGTCTGCCGCTCCACACGGTGTCCGAAAAGTCTCCCTCTGTCATTCCCACATATCCCTCTGTCATTCCCGCGTAGGCGGGAATCTATTTACTCAATATAACATTTGCCGTTTGTTATGGATTCCCGCCTGCGCGGGAATGACAATCTGGGTTAGATACATAGTTTTCGGACAGTCTGACCAGCATCTGGGTCACTGCAAGAAGTAAGGAAGCACCTGGCTTAATTGTCAGAGCGTAATAGGAACAAGTCGCCAGACACATGCGGTATGTTACGTTGTTCTTCAAGTGAGAAAAGCTATTCGCGAAAAACAACTTGCTTCCAGATTGACGGTTGCTGTCTAGATTTGGTGTTTCCCTGAAGAATCTCTCTTACCCATAGCGGTATTGGATGCCCATGATGGGTTCCGGGTTTTTCCACTTTTTAATGATCGTGTCACCACAGGCTATTCTGCAGGTGCCACATTCCAGGCAACCGGCGTAGTCGAAGCTTGGGGAACTATTTTCGTCCAGTCGATAAAGGGCGGCCGGGCATACACGCATCAACTTTTCGAACTCAAGTATATCTATGTCATCAACAAGCTCTATGTGTGGATTACCTTCATCCACTTCAAAACGGTTTAGTCCCAAATAGGCATCCATGTTTACGTAGTTAACGTAGTTTTCTGTGCTTGCGCTCATAATGCTTTCATCCCCTTTCGGGCATCTTTGAGTAATGCCATCAATCCCACTTTGCGAAGTAGGGGCAACATGCTGTTTTTAAGTCGCGGCATTGGGGTGCCATCGACTATAAACATCGCCTGCATGGCATCACGAATCAGTTCCGGATACTCATTGTAGATGCGGTGATTGCTTTCCATGAACTCCGGAAACAGCTGAAACTGACGTAGGTCTTTGAGTACAAAACTGTTTTCGAGAGCTTGTACATAACTCTCCAAACCGGCCTTATCGGTATTTTCGGCATCAATGGCTTTAGCGGCGCAGCGCCCTGCGTGCATGCCTGCTGCCACTGCGTAGTCCATGCCGCGCACCATGTAGCCAAGGTTAACGCACATCATTGCACACTCTCCGGCTAACATCACGCCATTGCCGATAAGCTCCGGCATCATGCGATAACCACCTTCCGGTACCATGTGCCCGGAATGCTCCACAACCTTACCACCAGCTATCAGCGGAGCTACTGCCGGATGGGCTTTAAAACTTTCCAAAAGTCCGCAGATGGTCTCTTTGCCGTCCCTCATAGCCGAAATAGTTGCTACAAGACCAAGCGAGACGGAATCTCGATTGGTGTAGATAAAACCACCGCCGGGAAGGCCTTTTGTAGCATCGCCGGCAAAAAGCCAAGCTGCTCCATCGCCTTCGGCGCAGAGCATGCGCGAGCTAATTTCGCTACCAGGCAACTCGATGACTTGCTTGATACCTACCGCCATGTGTGACGGAGAAGGTCTGGCAAAACCAACTGCCTGCTCAGTTAAAAGAGAGTTCACACCATCGGCTAAGATGACCACATCGGCTGTGATCTCATCTTCTCCTGCCCTTACTCCACAGACTTTTCCATCTTGCTTGACCAAGCTTTCCACTGCGATGCCGTAAATGTATTCTGCTCCGGCTTGCTCGGCCTGATCAGCCAGCCACACATCAAGGTTTCCGCGCAGTACCGAGTAAGAATCTTGCCCGGCTTCAAGCATGGACCTCGAGCTAAAGTCCATGGTAAATGCAGCATCGTTAGTGAGCATCGAGATGCGCTCGTGAGTTATCCTGCGCTCCAGCGGCGCGTGCTCAACCATGTCTTGGAAGACCTCGCGCAAAGAGTGGACGTATATCCTGCCACCGGTCATGTTCTTGGCACCGGCACTTGCACCTCGTTCGATGACAAGCACGCTCTTACCCGCTTTGGCAAGCTCATATGCTGCGACACTACCTGCGCAGCCCGAGCCGACCACTATTACTTGAAAGTCAGACATGATTACACCTCGCAATTAAGACGACTAGAGAAGTCACACTTTATCCAAATAATGACGTTGGCACCCAAAACAGAGCGCCAACGCCAAGAATTCTGATTGATTAAAGGATCTGATTAGGATTACCAACAAAGGACGCATCGTAACGACCGGCGATAAGGTGCGGAATTACCTTATCCACCATATCTAGCGGAGTTACCTTTTGTGCGCCCAGAATGCCTAAGTCAAAGATTGTCCATGCAGCACCGATAGGTTGCTTAACAACAAGCTCTGCCCATGGGTCATTGATCGATGGGCCAAGTTCAATACTGGCAGCACCGGCCTCCCAAGTGTGAAGATTGCTGACCATGCGCACATCAAGCATACGAAGATCGCTAAAGACTACGTCACAGTTGGCATTTTGATTAACATCAAACTTATAGAAGAACGAGATACCCTCGGTGTCCTCACCAAGTGGCTTGCCGCCCAGTACAGCAGCACCGGCCTCGTTATTGTAATCACCCAGTTCAACTTCCAGATCAAAAACCCGAATACCCATGCGATCTACGGTGGCGTAGGCTTTGTCACCAAGACGACGAATGTCGATAAGGTCGGCGTTCTTTTTGGGAATACCCAATTCCTCACGACCTGTAAGTACAGGGTTATCGCTGTCGGTGAGCAAAAGGCCAAAGGTGTAATTGCCCATCTTTTCGCCATCGGTAACGACAGTCATAACGCAAGCTTCTTTGTAAGCATTGCAAAAAGTGGGATTGCGAGCTTCAACAACATAAGCAATGACATATGGGATGACCGGTGTTAGCGGAGCCGGAATCAATTTGGCCAAAGTCTCCATATCGGTCTCCCAAGCAGCGTAAAGACCTTCACAATTATTCATCCACGGAATATTTTTGGTTCCGTCTTGAACCCATGCCATCTCTTCTGGTGTCTTTAAAAAACTACAGTTACTCATGATGAACTCCTATTCAAATTTGATTAGTTATGTATTAGCCATCGGGCAGTGATAAGCAAGCTGCCCGATTGGCTTTATTTTGTGGAGATGCCCAGGTAGGCACCGGGTAGAGCAGGTATCTCTAAAGCGCTTGCACCTTTAGGCCTCGATGACCCACTTAATGCAATCCGGCGTGTCGCTGCCGCCAAAGACCTCATAACCTTTAACGATCTCATCAAGCGAGCTGGAATGGGTAAGCATCCACTCGGTACTGATCTTGCCGGTCATGATGGCTTCAAGCATCTCGGCAATACCATGAAGCTGTTGTACGCCCATCTTTATAGTGGCGTTTTTGTAGCAAAGCGCATTCATAGGGATGGTGATGGCACTGCCAAATATGGCGATAGTTGAAACTATGCCCTGATATCCAACAACTGAGCAAGCCAGATCCATGGAGGATTGATTGCCCGGAGTCTCAATAACGGCTGAGAATCCTTTGCCTTCGGTTAGTTCAGCTACACGAGCAGCAACGTCATCAGTTGCAGGACTAATACCGGCAACAATAACACCTTGTTTCAGAGCAAGATCCAACTTCTCTTGACTGCGTGTAAGACCAACAACTTTACAGCCAAAGTAATTTGTGAGCAGCTCGCAGGCACACATTCCCACAGGACCAAGTCCTACAACGGCTATTGTCTGACCCTCTTCAACATTGGCGTTTTCAATGCCAAACCATGCAGTAGCCAACATGTCACCTAAAAGCACGATCTGCTTGTCGGTCATGCCTTCAGGTATGGGGAGCATACCGCTATGCGAATCAGGAATGCGTACATATTCAGCTTGACAACCATTTTGCATAACGCCATAAGTACCACCGTTTACACAACCGGCAATGTTTCCGGCCTTGCAAAAATCGCACTCGCCACAAAAGCTTGCCGGAAGAACGCAGTAGTGCTTGCCGATAACGATATCGTTGCCTTGAATGTCCTTAGCCTCCGAACCGGCTTCAATAGCTTCTACACAAAACTCATGTCCAAGAATCAGAGGTGGTGTTGCCATAGGCAAATAACCGTGCATTACGTGCACATCGCTGGTGCAGATGGCGTTGATGGTCACTTTGCCGATAACGTCTTTTGGCTGTTTGATTACAGGTACATCTACCTCATCTAAGCTGATCTTGCCCGGCTCATGATATACAAGGGCTTTCATGGTCTTTTGTTCCATTTCATTCTCCATTCTCTCGCCTGTTTGGCGTTTTTAATAATTGCTATAGGTTTCTTACTTAAGAGCTGCGGTCAGTGCGGGGAGTACTTCATAGAGGTCACCAACAATGCCGTAGTCCGCAGCTTTAAATATTGGTGCTTCCTCGTTTTTGTTGATTGCAACGATAACTTTACTGTCGCGCACACCGGCTAAGTGCTGAACTTGTCCGGACATGCCTACGGCAACGTAGAGATCCGGAGCAACAGTTAGCCCGGACAATCCCAGATATTGCTCGGTGCTCAACCAGTGGCGCTCCTCAGCAATACCACGGGTGCAGCCGATACCGGCATCTATCACTGCTGCCAGATCCTCGGCCAAAGCAATATCTTCACGAGCCGAAAAGCCCATGCCTACTCCGACAATAGCCTTGGCTCGACTTAAGTCTATGCCCTCTTTAACGATCGGAGTGGTGCCGGTAACTTCAATTCTTGTATCCGGCTCAAGTGTTCCTTTGTCGATAATCGATGCGGCACCTGATGCGGCGTCAAAGCGCCCCGCAGGCACTGTTATTACCGCAGGCAAAGGAAGTGTTTCGGCAAGCACTACAGCGCCACCGTACTCTGAGCGAGTAGTACTTATTGCATCGTCTTCGGCAAGTTCAGCAGAAATTATATCGCCGGAAAAGCCGCAGTCTAAGTATCCGGCTACGCGTGCTGAAAGATCACGTCCGATCGAAGTAGCACCTACTATTAGTAGCCCGGGATCAACAGCAAAAGCGTCTGACAACCACGAAGCGAGCGAACGAGCGTTGTTTTCGGGCATTGCGCTATCTCCGGAAAGCTCAATTATGCCATCGGCTCCGCAATTTGATAGTGCTGCAGATGATTCGTCATCAAAAGCAATAGCTAAAACCTCTTTCACTTCAAAGCTCTTTGCCAAACCTACTAACTGTGCCGCCAAAACAGGTTTCTCGCTATAAACATAAGCGGTATCCATTAGACAACGCCCTCCTTTCTGAGTGCTGATGCAACGGACTGTGCCGCTTCATCAGCAGACAAACCTTTATGGATAATGTTTTTGCGAGCTGCGGCGTAACCAATCTGGCTCACGTTTAAACGCTTTGGTGAAAGCATCGGTGACGCAACATCGTTAGGATCAAATCCCAGCTCGGCTGATCCAAGCTCATGGGTAGGCTTACGACCGGCTGCCATAACAGCTTTTAAACCGGGTGTGCGTGGCTCATAGTCTTCCGGTAACACCGACACCACAGCCGGAAGCGTTACGCGAACATTTTGTAAACAGTCTTCGAGCTTACGTGTTGCGATAAGTTCGTCACCTTCAATTTTTAAAGTGAGGACAGAAGATATCAACGGCCAGTCTAGTATTGCAGCAATGCGTGATGGAATCTGCCTAGCATAAGTATCACTTGCACCTTCAGCGGCAAATACGCAGCTAACATTGGGGATAGCTTTTATTCCGGCTGCCAGCGCTTGAGCGCTCACTCGTCCGTCAGCCGTCTTTGCAGCTTCACCGGCAATTGTCCAACCTTCAGCAGGGCCGCGCGAAAGCGCATCTTTAAGCGAGCGGGTCACCTCAGCATCTCCAAAGGTAAGCGCATGTACCTCAAGGGCTTTGTCTTGAGACTCGCCTGCTCCTTGAGCTTCTGCGGCTCGCATGGCTGCTTCAATGGCGCTGCGGTCAAAGTCACTTACTTTGCCTTTTGCTCGGGTCATGTCTACCTTAAGATCATCCAAGACTCTAATATCAGCTTCGTCGAGCACCCACTTATAGCAGACAACATAGCGCTGCATTGCAGTGTCACTCATCGGGTCTTCCAATCAAGATCGACACCGTAAGATTCAATAACAAAGTCACGATGCATGTCGCAAGGGAACTCGGCCAGCTCAAGTTGAAGTGAAGCAGCCCAGAGCACGCCTACTGTTGCCGGCATAGTATTGCCGATACCACCGTGGATGATTGTAGCGTCGTGTAGATTCTTATTTGCGGCTTCACAGATAAATGCTTTTGCCATAGACGCAAGACGGCTACACTCTTCTTTGCGACCTTCGTCCCACATGCGCGCGGCAGTATAGATCAGACCGCGACCGGCTTCGTTGCGAATTGCCATGTCGGCGATCTTGTGAGCTACTGTCTGCAGATCGATTAGCTTGCCACCTCTGCGTGAGCGCTGAGTAGCAAAGCCAAATGCGTACATAAATCCGGCCTCGCCAAGTACCAGACTTTGCAGAGCGACCATCATATAAGAGGTTCCAAGCCATAGGGCATCTTTGTCACCGCGTTCAAAACGGCATATCTTGGGTACATGAACGTCTTTTAGAACCATTGTGCCCCAGTCAGAACCATCCGGCACAAGCTTCATCTCTTGCTCGCCGGTCTCTAAGCCTTTTGCATCTTTAGGGATAACGTAAAAGTGGTCATACCATTTGGCTCCGTTTTGCGGACGACCAAACACTACTTTGTAGTCGGCGTTGTGGGCATTAGTTGTTATAACCTTGGTGCCGTTGAGGATCCATCCGTCTTCGGTTTCTTCCTCAGTAAGTCCCCACTCGGAGAAATTCGTACCACCCGCAGGATCGGTTGCTGCACCACAGCAGATCTTTTCGCCACTACCAAGTTGAGGAAGGAACATTTTTTTCTGCTCATCCGTGCCCCAAGCTTCGATGGCTTTAATACCAAGAATGTGTCCTGATATCGGACCGGTGCAGGGATAGCTGTTTTTGCACAGCTCTTCAAATATTGAATAATAAGTAACATGATCGTAGCCCATACCACCATATTCTTCCGGAAGGTATGCGGCTATATAGCCTTGTTCGGCTGCTGCTTTCCAACTCTGATGCGGAAACCCACCAACAGCTTTTTCCTCTTGAATCATCTTTTGTACGGTTGGGGACTGACAGAATTCACGCACTGAATTTACGATCAACTGCTGATCCTCGTTTAAAAAGTGGCTCATGCATTCTCCTTTCGTTGGGTTTGCTATCGATGCACGTTCATGTTGTTAGTACCGTTTATGCCGCCAACCAGAATATGCTCATATTTTTGAGGGTCAATGAACCTGTGAGATAAAATTCAAATTGCTGTTAATCCATTTGGTTTAGACAGCTTTTCTTTTCTAAACTCTACTGTCACCAGCAGTTATGCTCCTTTTATGTTTTTAGACTAGCTTTATTTTTGAGTCGGTACTATAATTTCTGCTCAAAGTTTACAAGTAAAATAAAGTGGCTAAACTTTTTTAATTAGATTCAAAACTACATCTATTGCCATCATGAAGGTGGGGGCTGATCGCTAAGTTGCTTTGTCTGCTTTTGCGACCCAAAACAAAGTGGTTATGAGCAAGCAAAGTTCATCTTCTATGGATTGGTGGAGTCTATGCATAAGAGGTATCAACGTTTTGCTGATATTGCAATTGCACTTGGACTAGGATGTTTTTATGCGTGGTTCTTTTTGGCACTCAAGATGCTGGCTCTTTGCGCAACAGCAAACCTCTCCTTTGCAGGCAGATTTGCAATGCTAGCCGCAGTTATTGCTGCCTTTGGGTTTGTCCTACTTTTTTCCAAACGCATATTCCCGGTTAATAAACGCTTTCAGCCACCATTCATGCCGCTTGCGTTTGTCGGCATGTTCTTGATTGCATATAACGACCAGATCGCTGTTGCCGGCTCACCTCTGGCGGTATTAGGTGCAATCTGCGTGGGACTAGAATACGGATGGCTAACGATAATATGGATGGAGCTCTTTAGCTTGCTAAAGGCACCCCGCTATATTTATCAGCTCGTCTCAGGCATTTTTGTAGCTGCAGCACTGATCGCCATAGCTTCGCTACTACCATTTTTGGCCTTTGTAATCGTAGCCGCATCAATGCCGGTAATCTCTACAGCTGCGCTATCTTTAAGTTATTGGTTTTTGGAGAATATGGATCAAAACTTCTTTACGATGCAAAGGCGCTACAAAAAGGACAAAGCTCCCCCTCGTTTTTCGCTAAGTGCCATGCGCAGTAGCTCGGGACTGTTTAGGCTCATAATGGGTGCCGCAGCAACATTTTCTATTTATGGATTCATTTTTGCCCTCGTAAGCTCAGGTTTTGTAGAGAGTGCCTTACAAGAAAACATCATGCGCTCTATTGGATTTGCAGTTGCCGGCTTGCTTTTATTCGTCTCATTATTAATTTCTCGCAAACGCCTCGTACTATCGCATCTTTATTGGGCATTGCAACCCATCTTCATTGCAGGCCTATTGATGCTCACGGTGCAGTATTTCTTTGGAGAAGTGTTGGTAGCAGTAAGCTTCATGCTGATGATGGTGCTTTGCGCAATCATGGTGTGCGAGATTGGTCACCGCTTTGAAACACCGGTCTTTCATCTCGTATCCTTCGTCTTTGGCATTGGTGCCGCAAGCTGCTGTTTGGGTACCGTTGCCGGACATATCTATGTTTTGTATGTACCGGAGTCCTTAGCTGAGGAGCCATATGCTATTTGGGTATTGATTATTGGCCTAACCATTTTTACTGCACTCAGCAGCAGGCATGGAGGTTTTTCCTTTCAGATTAGCAAAAATGACAAAAAAGCTGTAGGTGCCGCAAGCGTTGCCAGTGAAGCAGCTGCGGCGCAGTGGGATGGAGACTTTACAAGTTGCCAAGCTGCCTACTTTGAAGCCCTGGCAAATCGCAGCGCCGACTTAGGCGAACGACACGATCTCACCGCGCGCGAAGTGGAGATACTCACCTTGATTGCGCAGAGCTTTTCTACAGAATGGATAGCTGAAAAATTGCACCTCTCACCCAATACAGTCAAAGTACACACACATAACATTTTAGAAAAACTTGAAGTACATCGGCGCACTGACATTTTGGACATCATTCAAAATATGTAACATGTAGCGACTCGATCAGTCGCCTATTTCTGCCGAGATTACTGCTCCGGTTACAGCGTCTACCTCGTAGTCGTATTCTTTATCGCCAACATGGAACTCTACTTCGTATATGTATGTGCCGTCGTCTTTGTCTAACTCTATTGTTAAGTGCTCGTATGTTCTGATTCCTGAGTGCGCCTCGACTATCTCTATTGCCTTGGCTTCGCTTATGAATCTTTCGCTTGCTTGAGCAGATTGGCTACCGGTTCCATCTTGTGCAGTTGTACTGTCAGCTTTTTCTTGGCTTGAACCGATTATGTTGCCGTCAACAGCGTTAACCTCATATTCATACTCCACAAAATTATATGTGAACTCTATGTCGTAGACGATAAGTCCGTCTTCAAAGTCCAGCTCCATGGTCAGATACTGGATATTAGTCTGCTCTATACCGGCGTGAGCCAACACCTTTTGAAGTGCTTTTTCTTCACCAATATAATTCGCATCGCTTGCGCTTCCCTGCTGCTCAACTCCGGCAGCCTCAATGTGTTTTGAAGCAAACAATAAATTGAGTTCATTTATTGATAGCTTTGCCAGATCTGCGAAAGCGAGATGGCTATTTTGATCTATGATCTTTTGTACCAAGGCAGCTTTTCCATAAGAAACATTGTGATCGTCAGCCAGTTTTTGTAGTGCAGCATCGGCAGTCAGGTTTTGACTTATAACCGCTCCGTTAGCTGATGTTATCTGCAGCCCAATAGAATCCATGAGGTTCTTTTGCAAAGTGGCAGTCTTGTCTGTGTCCATACCTTCAACTGAAAGCAATATGGAGTTAGTGCTTTCCTTAATATATCCATATTTAAGCATTGAGCCTACCAAAGCATTAACCGCAACATCAATATGCGTGCCTTTTAGATCCATATTATCGAGTATTTGTATCCCCTCTTGATTTCTTGCATTTGCCTCGATCACTCTCGCATTCTTATTCAACTTGATCTCAATGCTTGGGTTCACGTCCAGCATCACCAACATGTCAACGCTGTTATTACTTAAGGTGTTGTAAGCAAATACTCCGCCTAGTGCAAGCACCAAAGCTGCTGCCAATGATGCAGCTACATGAGCGATGCGTCTTTTTCGCTTTCTTGGCCTTGCTTGTTCTGCCATATTTTGCGGCACTGCATAAACTACTCCCTGGTGTCCATCGCATCTTTCGAGTATTTTCTCAAAGACATCCGGCGTGGTTTTCTCTACAGCATCTTTTAGCTTTGCTTCCACTTCTTCACTGCGCATGGACATTGTTCACCTCCAGTACTTTCTTTAGTTTCTTTAAGGCTCGATTATATTTGGATAAAACTGTTGATAATGAAAGTGATAAAAGCTCCGCTATCTCTCGATGTTTAAATCCTGCCACAGCGTGCAGCATGACGATCTGTCCTTCCTCGGGAGTTATAGCTCTGAGTGCTGTCGCCAATACGAGTCTCTCTTCGCTGGATACATGTGCCGGGTCATCCGCAATTGCATTCCACTCAATGTCAGAAATGTCTGCAATGTGCTTTTTTCTTCTCAGCTTCATCAATGCCGAGTTTCTTGCTATTGTAAGTATCCATGCCATCGGCTTTCCCAAACTCTTATAGCTATGGGCGGCTGTATATATGCTTACAAACGTATCTTGCAGCACATCCTCGGCATCTTGTGAGTTTCTTACGATCGACAAAGCAAACCCATAGACTGCTGTCTTTGTGTTCTCGTAAAGCACGCCGAGTGCGTTCTTATCCCCATTCGCAATGTTTCTAATGCAGGTCTCGTAGAACACTTCCGGCTTTATTTGCGCCTCAGAGGCTAAAGCGGGTAATTGCATCTTTTTCTCCTACAATGCACTAATGCAAATAAAAGCCTTTTTATTGCAGTTTTATTGTGGTTTTTTTGAACCCCTCTTTTATTCTTACCGGTCAGTTGATATTCTACTTTATAGTTTTTTTGTATGTATGCAATAAAGCATCCTTTTCATGCATTATTGTTGGGTAAGCTGTTCGGACAAAGTGTAAATTTGGTATTGAAGGAGATGGGAAGCNNACCGCAGCAATAGCTTTAATTGTTGCTGTAAGCATGTTCAGTTTTGCACCAGTTGCTTATGCGGCACCAAACGCCAAGCCCGATATTGAAGATATCGAGTATAAAAGTGGCGGAAGAGTTGAGGTTGACTTCTGGAGCAAAGTATCTTATAAGAGCCCAAAAGTAACTGTAAAGGACTCGTCCGGCAAGAGTTACAGTGTTCGGATAACCGACCGTGACAATGACGAAATTGACTTTAAGGTTAATAAGATCGCTAACGGAAAAACCTACACATTTAAAATTACCGGAATCAAAACAAGGGGTGCCAGTAAATACACGAGCGTAACCGGCAAATTTGCTACTCCCAAAACAGCGTCTGTGACCATCAAAGATATTGAGTATGATGCTGAAGACAGAGAGCTTTCGGTTGATTTTGCGCAGAGGGTTAAGTACAAGAACCCCAAAGCAACCATAAAAGACTCATCCGGCAAAGTATACTCGTCAAGAATTGTTGAAAGAGATAGCGATGATATGGAGATTCGTGTAAATGGTCTTAAAGTCGGAAGCAGGTATACGGTCTATATCTCCGGGGTGAGTAACCGAGATGCCAACTCATATAAGACCGTATCTAAAACTTTCATCGCGTGGGATGACTAATAACAACTTAACATTACCTCTTTGTCTTGAAGTCTTAAGAAAACGATAGAGCCTCGATCAGCTCTCAAAATGCTGGTGGAGGCTTTATTATTCTGCCCTTTTTAAGTCTTGTTGTGGTATCATCCTTAGTCGTTAATTTTCATACGCGCCCGTA
>DBCW01000159.1 GCA_002293265.1 Eggerthellales bacterium UBA948 | reverse complement strand
AACAGTGAAAGAACGGCACCGGTAAGCATACGCGATCCTCAAAGGTTAAGCGCTGACGCTCGCCGATGTAAAAGCCGTTGTTCATGATGTTTCGATGCGTGAGCATAACACCTTTTGGAAATCCGGTGGTGCCGCTGGTGTATTGCATATTTACAACATCGGTATTTTTTACGGACGCCTTAACCGCCTTAAGCTCATCGTCAGACAAATGCGATCCCAGCAATATCAACTCCGGTACCGAGTAAAATCCGCGGTGCTTTTCCGGTCCCATGTATACAAGGTTTTTGAGGAACGGATACTCCTCGGCCACCAAGTGTCCGCGCTCGCAAGTGCCGGTCTCAGGGATAAGCTCACGGATAATCTTGATGTAGTCAACGTCACGCCAAGCATCGATAATGCATAGGGTGGACATATCGCTTTGCTTTAAAACATAGTCAAGCTCGTGGCTTTTATAAGCCGGGTTCATGGTCACAAGCACGATGCCAATCTTGGCGGTCGCAAACATGAATGTTAGCCAGTCAGGCACATTGCGTGCCCAAACGCCAAGATGATCTCCGGTCTTCATGCCGATTGCCAAAAGTGCTTTTGCCAGATCATCGGTGCGCTTGTCAAAATCTTTGTACGTCCAGCGCAAGTCACGATCCGGATAGACTATGAAGTCGTGATCAGGATCAATGGCGACCTGGTTTTCGAAGTATTGGCCTATCGTAAGCTCAGAGTACAGTGGATAATCAGGTGATCCGGGAATTGGTGTAATCGTCGCATCCGCCAAAACGGCGCTGTCACTAGAATTACTTGTCATATCTTCTCCCCGATCTTAAGCCGGCGTATAGACACAGGCAACAAACTTGGCACTTTGACCATCATGCGCACGCACTTGATGCGGCACAATCGAATCGTAATAGATGCTGTCACCCGGCTGTAAAACGAATATCTCTTTGCCATAAGCGATTTCCAGTGGACCTTCCAAAGCGTAAAGCCACTCTTCACCCTCGTGTGTGGAGAGCTTGTGTTCGGTTTCGTCAGATGGATCCAGCGTGATATAGAAAGGCTCCATGTGACGTGCTGCTTTGCCCTCAGCGAGTGCGTTAAATACCAGCTCGCCGGCATCACTACGAGTCTCAAGTGCTTGTAAACGCGTAGTTTGTTTGTAGTCATCGCTGCGAACTACAACCGGACCCAAGTTCTCATCATCATCGAGAAGAGTGCCCAAACGCACACCAAGTGCACGTGTAATCTTAATAAGTGGAGAAAGCGAGGGGATGATATCTCCTGCCTCAATACTTTTGATAGTCTCCACATCACTGCCACAACGCTCAGCTAGTTGCTCCGGTGACAGCAGCAGCGCCTCCCTTAATTCCGTTATTTTCTTGCCAATATTGCTTACGCTCATAACTATCACCTTCTTTTCTTGGACGGGCACAGACATGCCATGCATATTTTGCCGCGTATGCGACATACAGCGAGATATTCTACAACAACTGCGAGTTTGCTTTTAGGTAATCCTATAAATAGTAAAAGTATTTTATGCATTCTTGGTTGCTATTTATTGCTCACGCAAACACCGTTGCAGCTTTTCTGATTATTTTCTTGTCTCTTAATCGCACCGTTCACACGGATGGATGGTTCTTGAACCTTTAGGCAACACCTGTTTTAATGGTTGTTATAAAAGAGCTTGGAAATCTCAAAGTTTTGCATATTAGGAACGTAGTTCGTACAAAGGGGTTTATGATGGGGTACTACATTTATTTATCTACCGAGCCTGGTCATCTACAGATCGTTTGTCCAAATCGCTCAAGCCTTAAAGGCAGTGCAGAGATGAATTCATTTCATTCCCACAGTGACATTTTAGCTACTGCTTGCACAGAATCGCCAATCACAATTACAGCTGATAGAAGTCTTAGAACCAGATACACAATAACCTTGCAGCCTTAGAACTTACTCTCCTCCTCTCCTCCTCCTTAGTTTAGTTTTTTACGCTGCAATTATTTCCATTCTAGGAAGTATCGACCTTAAAGCTGATCCTTTAGGGTCGATATTTCTGTTTGCGTTAAGTGTCGCCATGAACCCAGTTGCAAATCTCCAATCTCAAGTGTACCCAAGGCTTCGCGTGTAAGTGCAAGCACCGGATGCCCAATATGTGCAAACATCCGCTTGACCTGGCGTTTGCGCCCTTCAGTTATTGTGCACCAAACTTCAGTTTGCCACTGCGAAAATGTTGAGTCTTCCGCCAGTCGCAGTTTCTCTTTCGCACTGAGCTGCTTTTTTGTGGTTTTGCCTATCTGTATTTTTGCCGAACGTGTTGGTCCATCATATAAGACAACGCCGCTGCGGAGTTTATCGGCAGCCTTTTCGCTCAACTTTCCATCCACCAAAGCGCGGTAACGCTTGGGCACTTCATGGCGTGGGTGCAACAGTTTATGCGCCAGCTCCCCATCAGTCATAAAAAGTAGTAGCCCCGTTGTGTCATAGTCCAAACGTCCTACCGGAAACAGACCCGGATATTCATCTGTGGGCATCAACTCTTTTACCGTAGGTCGCCCCTGCGGGTCATCCATGGTAGTCAAGTAACCCGCAGGCTTATTAAGCATAAGGTAGGTATTGGTATCTGAGAGATTTATAGGCTTGCCGTCGATGCAAACGCTATCTTGTAGCGGGTCTACCTTGCTGCCAAGCTCTGTGACCACTTCCCCGTTGACCGTAACTCTACCGGCGGTCATCAAGTCTTCAGAGCCACGACGAGAAGCGGCTCCGGCGCGAGCCAAAAACTTTTGTAGACGCATAGGGTAGATATCAGTCAACGAATTCCACATCATCGTCGTCTGCAAAGTCACTTAGTGCGGCGGATTTTGCTGCACTACCTGTCGCCTGCGAACCACCATCGCTGCCGTAGCCCTCTTCTTCGCGCTCTTTTCTGATCCGCTCGGCTCGCTCTTCGTCGTCTTCATCAACGATCTCAATTGCCGCAGGTGCAGAACCACTGGCAGAAAGCCTGGCGCGAATAAACTCCCGGCTCTCCTCATCAGGCGCAAAATCTTCTAGCGGCGGCAAATCTTTTAGGCTCTTGAGTCCAAACTTCTCCAAAAATGTGCGTGTGGTGGCATAAAGAATGGCGTTTCCCGGACCGCTATCACGTCCGGCCTCACGCACCAAGCCTTTTTCTACCAAAGAAGACACAACCCCCTCAGAATTAACGCCGCGAATGCCGTTTACAGCAGCACGCGTTGTAGGTTGGTGATATGCAATGACTGCAAGCGCTTCTAAAGCCGCTTGCGAAAGCGAGCGTGTATCCCATGAGATCACATATTTCTCGATAATGTCGTGATACGCAGGGTGAGAGTAAAGTCGCCAGCCACCGGCTACTTCGCGCAGCTGAATGCCGCGCTCTTCCTCTTCAAAACGCGTTGCCAGCATGGAGAGTGCGGTGTCGATCTCCGTGGTGGTACGCTGTAATATTTTAGCCAAAGTGCCGGCGCTTACCGGCTCATCGGAGACAAACAACAATGCCTCAATGGCGGGCTCCAGCGGATACTCTTTTACCGTTTCATCTGTAATAATGCCTGGTATCTGCTCATCCATTTTCTTGATTCTCTCCGTCCTGCTCTAAGGCCTGGATATATTCTTCAGGAAATACATCGTCGTCTTCATCGGGACCGGGAGCCCAATCCTTAGGGTCGCGGTACTCAATGGCGATCTCTCCACCTTGCTCTGTTTGCTCAAGGTCGATCATGCCGCGGTGGTATAGCTCGAGTAAAGCCAAAAAGTTTACGACGATTACAGTGGCATCTTGCGTGCCATCTAAAATGCTTGAAAAAGTTAGCTTTCTACTGCTTTCAAGACGTTGCATGATGTTTTTGATGCGAGTCTCAACTGCTATCGGCTTGGAAGCGATGTGC
This sequence comes from Eggerthellales bacterium UBA948, assembly GCA_002293265.1. Lineage (GTDB taxonomy): Bacteria > Actinomycetota > Coriobacteriia > Coriobacteriales > UBA8131 > UBA8131. The sequence continues at coordinate 4,288 of DBCW01000159.1, read as the reverse complement.
TCTGCCTCAAGCAAAAACACCTCGCGCCTAGCGGCCAAGTCAGCACATATAACAGCTAAGCTGTGGAGGGTAACCCCCTCCAGATAGTCGGGCAATAAACCAACAAAATCGCTTTCAACGCCGGCCTGACGAGCAAACATCAAGCTCTCGGTCTCTAAGCGCGCATTTAAAGATGCGGCAATGTTTTTGAACTGCCGATAAGCCAATAATCTGGCGATAAGGATGTCACGCGCTTCTGCCGGCGACAAGTCTTCAAGCTCATCATCGATGCTTACAGTCTCGTCGGGAAGTAGCGAAGCGGCTTTGAGCGCCAGTAAAGTTGCGGCCACTACCAAAAAGTCGCTGGCCACATCCATGTCTAGCTCGCGCATCGCCTCCACAAACTCAAGATATTGGTCGGCCACTTCAGACACTGATATGGCTCCGATATCGATCTTTTGCTCACTGACGAGCGAAAGTAACAGATCAAACGGACCCTCAAATGACTCTATCTTTACTCGGTATGACAAACGTCTCTTCTTTCCCCTTAAAACTTACGGCTCGTGTCCTAGATAAAGTAATCTATCTTCATTGCAGCTTTTACCTCGCGCATGGTTTCTGCAGCAACCTCATTAGCTTTCTCGGTGCCATCTTTAAGCATCCGCATCACTTGCGCCGGATCCTTGGCAAACTCAATGCGTCGTTCACGTATCGGGCCAAATTGCTCGTTTAACACCTCAAACAAGTAGTCCTTGACCTTTACGTCACCAAGTCCGCCACGTTGGTAATGAGCTTTTAGCTCCTCGATGTGTGCCGTGTCTTTGCCAAAAACATCCAAGTAGGTAAATACTGTGTTGCCCTCTATCTTTCCGGGATCATCTACACGCAAATGCCCGGGGTCGGTATACATCTGGCGGATCTTAGAGCGCAAAGTCTTCTCGTCGTCGGCCAGATAAATGGCATTTCCTAAAGACTTGCTCATCTTGGTATTGTCGCCGGTAATTCCCGGCAAGCGCTGAGATTTCTCACTTGCGGGGATAAGCGCGTCCGGCTCCACCAAAACTTCGCCATAAATATTATTAAACGAGCGCACGATCTCGCGAGTCTGCTCAATCATCGGCAGCTGATCTACGCCCACAGGTACAACGTTTGCCTTACAAAAGGTGATGTCGGCTGCTTGGCTTACCGGATAGCAAACAAACCCGGCCGGAACGCTGTTGCCAAAGCCTTTTTGCCCTATCTCAGTTTTAACCGTGGGGTTACGCTCCAAGCGAGCGATAGTCACTAAGTTTAGGTAGTAGATGGTAAGTTCGGATAAGACCGGCATGAGCGACTGGATGGTAATGGTGCTCTTTGTGGGGTCAAGTCCTGCTGCCAGATAGTCCAGTGCTACCTCATAAACGCTGGCACGTACTTTCTCGGGGTCATTAAAGTTATCGGTGAGAGCCTGAATGTCGGCGATAAGAATGTAGCAGTCGTAGTCGCAGGAGTTCTGCATTTCAACGCGGTTTTTTAGCGATCCCACGTAGTGACCAAGATGCAGTTGCCCGGAAGGTCTGTCACCCGTTAATAATACTTTTCTCATAGTGTCCTTTTGTGTGCAGTCAAGTTGTTAGTTTTCAAGAATTCTATCAGAGTCAGCCTGCCCAAGGTGTGAGCAAGTGCATCAAATTACCTGCCGTTGCTTGCAGATAAACACCTAGCGGACTGAATGGCAATATCATCGGCAAAACGAAGACGATGATGAAAAACACCGGTAAAGCGTATTGCTGAATCTTGTACCAAGTCGGCAGCGCCTTTTGCGGCAAAAACGGTACGATCAAACTTGAGCCATCCAGCGGTGGAATTGGCAGCAAGTTGAAGAACATCAGTATCAAATTGATGTAGATAAAGTAGACAAAAATAACGCCTATCCAAACTGTTGTATCGTTCATACCTATTGCCGGCATAACAAAAAATGCAATGATTGCTGCAATTATCGCCATAATCAGGTTGGAAGCCGGACCGGCAAGTCCGGTAAGCACCTCCCCTTGTTTGAGGTTTTTAAAGTATCTGGGATTGTATGGCACCGGCTTAGCATAACCAAACACCGGTCCACCCATAAGTGCTAAAAGAATTGGCAATAATACTGTACCAAACGGATCGATGTGCTTAAGCGGATTAAAAGAAAGCCTTCCGGCACGTTTAGCAGTGGGATCTCCAAGGCGATTAGCTATAAACCCATGAGCAAACTCATGTACAACTATTGCCGGAACAAAACAGAGTAATTGGATCAGACCAAGGATCAGTTGTTCGATTGTAAAACTAGGCACGGTTTCCTCTCATACATTTTCGTATCGATAATTACGTGTGAATGCCCAAACAAGCTGCACGTCAGACAGGCGCATCGCACTCAAGATAGCCTACCACAAAGTGCAGATTACGAGGGTGAGAAGTTGAGGTGTTGCAGTGAGCTAAGGGGATTATATATAGCGCTGAGCATAAGCCACTCATCAATATCGTGTTTAAAAGCATTTTTGGCTTAATGCATACAAGCAATTCACTGCTATAATAATTGCGCACGTCATCGCCGAGCCCTGGCGTGCCAAAGGAAAGCTGTTGCTCGGGCGCCTATGCGGCGTATATCTTACAAGGAGAATTATCATGAATACCAAACTACCGTCCAGCATGCCCGCGCGCGCCGGAATGATCGCCGCTGTTTATGGGGCTTTGACTATTCTGTGCCTGACACTTTTGCAGGGTTTGGCTTGGGGCCCAATTCAGCTGCGCTTGTCTGAGGCCGTATGCGTGCTGGCATTGTTTACACCTGCCGGTGTGCCCGGTCTTACCATTGGTTGCTTTTTGGCCAACCTAATGGGTATTGCGCTTAACGGCACCGGAGTGTTTGGTCTGCTTGACGTAGTGTTTGGTTCACTGGCTACACTTTTGGGCGCGCTTTGGATGCGTCGCTTTAGGAAGCGCGTTGGTCTGGCATTGCTTGGACCGGTGCTTGCTAATGCCTTAGTTGTTGCCGCTTATCTACCCGTGATACTTATGGGCTTTGGCTTTTACACCATTCCCTTTACTGATATCAGCCTGGATGGCGCTTATCCATTGATGTACCTGTTTGGCTTTATCACCATCGGCATCGGCGAAGCCATTGTGGTGTATGGGCTTGGTCTGCCTTTGTATAAAGCGCTCAAGAACACGCCATTCTTTAAGGCTGAGGAACAATAATTACCGGTACAACGGTAGTATGTAATATGGTTGAGGCTGGTAGCCGCAGCTGTCATAGAAGTCACCCATCAACTGGGCTATTTTCCTTGCCCATAGATGGTCGGTGGCGTATTGGTGCCAGCCGTATGCGCCTAAATCACTGCTGCGCTGATAATCCCATTTCATGGCATACAGGGTGGGCTGAGCATATGTGTAGCGATATACGTAGTTTTCGGCAATCCACCCGGCCGCGCCGGTTACTGCTTTTTTTGGAGTATCCCAACCGTTTTGGATTGCCAAACTCATCCCTCCGGAAAACGGACTTGAGTCGTAGGCGCCGATACCGTAGAAGTTATAGTAAATTCCCTCAGGATACAATCGCCCATTTATGGGCTCTTTGCCGTCATAGTGATTTCCCTCCGACAACCGAGACATTCCCCAACCGCTTTCCAGAACCGAGTGAGCCAACNNCGCGGCGGTCACAAACTCTGCACCTAATCCACGAAGTTTTCCATCTCTGCCGTTGGGCGAGTTTTCAATTATGGCGTTTAGTTGGTCGGCACTTAAACCTGTGGGGCTGCGAAGGTCGGCAAACTGATAGATTCCGCCGGTATATGTGGTTTTATGCAGATCGTAATAGTAATTAGACATAGCAATTTGAGGGTCTATCACATCGCGCAACTGTTGGTCGGGTATGCCGCCAATATAGGAATTGCCTTGTTTTTGCCAAAGAACCATCTCGTCAATGGTCATACCTACGTTCTCATAACCCACTTGCCCGGCAGCCGACAAGAGAAATTTTTGTGCTGCCGTATTATTGCCTCGATAAACATCGATAGGCTGTCCGTTTACAAACGATGCGTACAAGACATCCATGCAAGACATACCGTCTCCCGCAGCACTATACATCGAAAAACTGCCGGCTCCGGCATATTCCACACGCCAAAGTTGTGCCCAATTATCATCTCCCCATGCGGTGAACGTGTGTAAATTGCCTTGACCGGTTGCGGGATTGATTGACGAGTTCTCCACGTCAAGAGCTTTGCCGGATGCAATGTTGGTAATGCGGTAGTGTCCATCGCTTAAACGCGCGAACTTAAAAGTCTGGGCATGC
>DBCW01000080.1:16026-26623 GCA_002293265.1 Eggerthellales bacterium UBA948 | reverse complement strand
AAATGCCAAAAGACGATCTTGGGAGATTTTGGGCAATTCTTAAATCCTAATCACTTGCACACGCTGGAAGACTTAAAGCAACTTTACAGCGAAGCCGAGTACGCAGCGCTTGCAAAAAGCTACCGTTCCACTTACGAAATCATCTCCTTTGCAAAGAGACTGGGAAATGTTGATACGATAGATGCCGTAGAGCGACATGGTGATACACCTGTACTCATAAGCTGCTATGACAAGCAAGACGAGCTAAGACATATAAGAGAAATGATAGACGTATTTGCATGCGGCAGCTATGCATCTCTGGGAATCATTACAAAGACCAACGAGGAGGCAAAACAACTCCATGATTTGCTCTCAGCGGATTATGATGTGCACTTAATTTTGCCGGATAGTACCCACTTTGTAAGCGGCATGACAGTTACGTCTATACAAATGGCAAAGGGCTTGGAGTTTGACGAGGTNNGGGATTATCGCGAAAACCAACGGCGACGCTAAGCGGATTTTTGATCTGCTTGCCGCCGAGTGTGATGTGCATCTGATATCTCCGGGCAGCAACCGGTTTGAAAACGGCGTCACCGTCACCTCCGTCCGGATGTCAAAGGGCTTGGAGTTTGACGAGGTAATAATCACTGATGTGGATAGTAAGAAATACAACACTGAATATGACGGGAGACTACTTTACATTGCATGCACCAGGGCAATGCACCGACTAACGCTGCTTTGGAAAGGAGATGTGTCTCGGCTAATCAACATGTCTTTAAGCGTTTAATAAGCTAATGTCCGCCTTTATCAAGCAAACGAAACTCAAAACTATTAATCCACTTGATAAAAGCGTGCATTAGGCAAACAATGTGTGGCATTTCAATTACAAATATTCTTGTCGCAATACGCTTCTTTCAAACTGCCTTAAAATACTTAAGCTAAATTTGATCTGAAATAGAGTGATAGTTTCGTGAGCGTAGAAGGAGTAGACATGAAGTCTCGAAAGAAAAAAGTTGGAAGATTTGCAGTGACTGTTTTGACTTCTGCTTTGGCTTTAACATTGGTGGCGGGAACACTCGCTGGTTGTGATGCAATTCTTGGTACATCATCCGCAAATACGAATACAACTAGCAGCGCATATACCGGTATATGGAAAGCTTCAAAAGCAGAATTGCTCGGCCTGGAAGTTGGCATTGCTGAGGTGATAAGCACTAGCTTTGAAGTCGAATTAAAGACAGGCGGCAATTGCGAAATTAGAACTGCCGGACAAGTTATAGCCTGTAAATGGGAGGAAAATAGTAATACTGTTACAATCAGCGGAGGCGCTATTGCTGACATAGTAAGTGGTGGAAGTTCACCAAAACTAAGCCTGACTATGCAAAACGACATGCTGGTATTAGAAAACTTCTCAGGTTTGGGTGAGAAAATTAAGTTTGCAAAGCAATAGATATGTTTTGCATTAATCACTAAATTAAAATATTCGCAAAAATTTAAGGATTTCTTAATAATTAGCTCTCTATACTGAGCACTTCCGGAGAAGTGTTGCTTAATTGCTTGTCCTCAAGATAGAGCGTTGAGTCGATTGGCGCTTCTAAAAGCGTAGGCTAAAAGTATGGAGAGCTAATGCATCTTAAGATTCTAAAAAAAGATCTCATGCGTAAAAAGACGATGAATGTCATCTTGTTTATCTTTATTGTGCTCTGTACAACATTTGCTGCAAGTAGCCTCAGTAACATAGTGATAACACGAAATGCCATTTCTTACTTTGGTGAAGTCACTAATGTGTCTGACTACATCTTTGTTACAAGTGATGGAAAAAAAGTTGAGCAATGGCTGGAGACAAGAGATGAATTCAGTGGCTATTCCAGCGAAAAAGGCTTAGTTGCAACAGCTGACTCGATAACCGTTAATGGCGAAGACATCAAGGCTTCCGCCACTGTTTTTCTCACAACAGTTCCCACACATTACAACCTGGTTTTAAGCAGCGATGACAAAGTGATGATGCCTTTAGACAAAGGCGAGTTAGCAATGCCCTATAACGATGCCAATAATAATGGGCTTAAGATAGGTGATGTAATCACAGTAAAAAACGAGAACGTTGCGCGTGAGCTAAAACTTGCTTATATCACTAAGGATATGATCTATGGTTCTCCATATATGTCAGTAACGCGCTTAATGCTAAGTGAAGCAGACTATCAGGCATTAAACGATGTAGAAAACCCTACTGCATTTCAAATGTTCTCTGTAAAAACTGATAAACCAGTAAGTTTTGAGCGTGATCTGCTTGATCAAAGTTTTGCTTTGTATACAAACTTCGATAAAACCATGCTGGAAAATATTTACACCATGGACTTGGTCATAGCTGCGATTTTGATGGTCGTAAGTCTGATCTTGATAATCATTGCGTTTGTGATACTACGTTTTACAATTGTCTTTACAATTCAAGAAGACTATCGTGAGATCGGGGTAATGAAAGCTATCGGGCTAAAAAATCGCGATGTCAGAGGTTTGTATCTTGCAAAATACTTGTTTCTAGCTGTTATTGGATCGCTGATCGGTGTTTTTACCAGCTTGCCATTTGGTTCTATATTGCTTCAAGGGCTAAGAAACAATATGGCGTTGCAGTCGGCTTCGACAAATGTTCTCTTAAATATTTTTGCAGGCATTTTGATAGTACTGATCGTGCTCCTGTTTTCAGTTTTCATTATGAGGCGAGTTAATAAACTTAGCGCTGTGCAAGCTATGCGCAGTGGAGCAAGTGGAGAAAACTATAAAACACGCAAGCTTTATTCGGTAAANNAAACAAGCATGGGCGCACGAGTCTTGCCTTGCAAATGGCAGTTAATGACATACTCTGTAATACAAAAAACTACATCTCTCTGATTATTACTTTTACTCTCGGTGTTTTATTGGTGGTACTACCGCTAAACGCGATGAACACGCTTAAGACCGAAGAGATAATCGAGTACCTTGGTATAGCAAAAAGCGATGTCTATGTAACTACCTATGAAGAAGACGATATTATTAAGGCAAAAAGCCGCGACTTGATAAAGGAACGTGTGAAAAAGCTCGAAGACACCTATAAAAAAGCCGGTCTGGAAATAGATTTTCATGCGGAAAGTTCGTTTAACGTTGCCCTATATCATGACGACCCGGCTACCAGTGCTTCTATCATGGCATTTCAAGCTTTTGATTATCCGGCGCATAAGTATGCAGTATTAAAAAACACAACAGCTCCAATTCTTGAAAACGAAGTTGCTATTACAAAGCTAACTCTTGATAAGATCGGGGCAAACGTTGGCGACACGGTTCACATTACGCTTGGAGGAGTAACTAAAGAATACCTTGTGGTGAGCTCTTTTGAATNNTGAAAACGCACAGCTGGACTATGCATATCTGTCAGCGTTTTGGGCATTTCAAGGAAATTTTTCAAATCCGGAAAACCTAAGCAAAAAGATAGAAGCCATGAAAGTTAAGACCCCCGACTATCGCATACAAACAGCCAGTGAATACAGAGACAACACTTTAGGCTCAGTAATAACAACTGTAGATTTATCAAAAAATGGCATTCTTGTTGTTGTATTAATTATCTACAGTCTTATAACTGTGTTGTTGATGCGAACATTTATTACACGTGATATGGGAGAGATCGCGCTACTCAGCAGCATTGGCTTTAAAAATAAGACCATACGAGCATGGCAAGTGTTGCGAGTGATTATCGTGCTTATAGGCTCACTTATCTTAGGGATTTTCTTATCTAATTTGCTTAACCCTCTAATGGTGCAATATACATTTGGAATCATGGGAGCCGGCAATATCTCAATGTCTGTTAAGTGGGAGGAAGTATATGTGTTATACCCGCTACTGCTTTTCACGGTAACTTCAGTAGCAGCAGTACTCAGCGCAATACCGCTAAAGAAAGTCAGTATTAAAGACATAGGAAATATGGAGTAATCATGCAAGCAATTCTTGAAGTGAAGGATCTTAGTAAGACCTACATCGTAAGCAAGCGTCAAAACAATGTTTTACGAAACGTTAGTTTTTCTATCAAACAAGGTGAGATGGTCGCAGTAATGGGGCCTTCCGGTTCCGGCAAGTCCACATTGTTGTACACGGTCAGCGGCATGGATCCGCTCACTGCCGGAACCGTATTATTTTTAGGTGAAGATATAAGCAAGGTGACCGGTAACCAAATGGCAGATATCAGGCTTAACAAGATGGGGTTTATATTCCAGCAGATGTTCATGATGAAAAATCTCTCTATATATGACAATATCATCTTGCCGGCTTACGAGTCTAAAGAAGTGCGCGGGAAGCAAGCCAGAAAAGAAAAAAATGAATACGCAAAAGATCTTATGCGTAAAATGCAGATAATTGAGATAGCCGAAAATGATATCAACGAGATATCAGGCGGCCAGCTGCAAAGAGCATGCATCTGCCGTTGCCTGATCAACAAGCCGGATATTATTTTTGCCGATGAGCCTACCGGTTCACTCAACAAACAGGCATCGGCAGATGTTATGGATGAGATTTTGCGTGTTAACCAAGAGGGAACAGCCGTATTGCTGGTAACTCATGATGTGCGTGTAGCTGCCAAATGCGAGCGAGTCCTATACATTACCGACGGAAAAATAAGCGGGGAGTATCTCAGCGGCAAATATGAGGGCGAGGAAACTTTGCGCGATCGAGAACGTGTCTTAAACAATTGGCTGCTGGATCGAGGTTGGTAATGGTTTGTGCCAACAAATATGCAAGTTGAATTTATGCAACTTGGGGAATTATGGTTATCACCATGTGGCCGTCGCTTTTTTCCGCATAAATATCACCTTTCATGGCAACCATAAGCTGTCGGCATATATATNNATATAGACCTAGGCCATTTCCTGTGTGTGCTTCGGAATTGGAACCTCGCCAAAAGCTTTCCCATATATGAACGATTTCGCCATCAGGTAAAGTATTGCCGGTGTTACTGATAGCGATCATCTGAATATCTTCTTCTTCAGGAAAGCTGATACGAATCTCACGTCCGTCGCCATATTTAATGGCGTTTTCGATAATGTTTTCTGCCACCTCCACATATCGCTCTATGTCTCCGTAAATTAAAAGATCGCGAAATCTCTCGATTACAAACTCACATTTTAACAACGATAATTTTTCATCGTAATAGTTTTTTAACTTATCGATAAGGCTGCTTAGATAAAATTCGTCATTGTTAACCTCAATATGTAAAAAGTCTTCGCGTGAAGTTTTGATAATATCTCGTACCAAGCCTTCGATTTCTTGTGCATTTGTATCGATATTATTAATCACTTCATAGCGTTTTTGCTCTGTGTCATAAAGGTCTTCTGACAATGCCTTTGCATACAAGCGAATTGCTGAGAGGGGAGTTTTGATATCGTGTGAAAGAGCGAGAACCATCATTTTGTTTACTTTTGTAAGTTCCAGCTCATTTCGCTTGCGTGCTTCCAGAGTTTCTCGAAGCATATCAAGACCCCAAAGAAACCTGCCAAAGTACCTACTTTTATTTTGTTTTAGATTTAAGGCAATATGACCTTTTGAAAGTTCATATGGCATTTCACTGATTTGAGAAAATGGTTTAACGAGTCTGCTTCTTATGTATAGGTGCGAGGCTATACATACAATTCCCATCAGTAATAGTGAGATATTGGCAATCAGCCAAGCTTGCGCGACCCCTTGACCACCTGCGCTAACATAATCAAAGCGAATATAGCCATCTCCATATGGCTTTATTATCGAGGTGCCATCATCGGTAAAGAAACTTGCTTTTTCTTCTGCTGACGCCAAAGCGCTTAAATAAATAATTGATGTGAGATTGGTGTATTCTTCAATGTTTACAGCATTCACGTCTGATTCCTGTACTATTTTTGTGTAAGCTCGATTTATATCTATCATGTAAGGCTTACTGCTTTCACCATTTTGATTAAAAAAGAAAAACAGATTTGCTCCGAGCATTATCAATACTATTGCCGCCAAGCTTACAAACAATAACCTATCGATGCTCTTCATGAGTCCATCCCAAAACGATAGCCAACTCCCCAGATCGTAGTAATAAGTTGTGGGTTTTTTGGATCGTCTTCAATCTTTTCTCGTAGCCATTTTATGTGTACGGTAAGCGTTGATGGCTCACTGAAACTGTCGCTTCCCCAAACAGAATTAAACAAGTACTCTTTGCGAAGAATTTTATTGCAGTTCTTTGCCATTATCAGTAAAAGATCATATTCCTTAGCGGTAAGTGCAACGTTAAGACCGTTTTTTAAAACCTGACGTTTTGATGTGTTGATTTCAAGAGAGCCAAATGCATAAACAGACTCTTCGTCCTCATGGGTTCTTCGATACAATGCCTCGATCTTTGCTAAAAGTAGGTCAATATCATAAGGCTTTTCTATATAGTCATCTGCCCCAAGCTTCAAGGCAGATATTTTATCGTCTTTTTCTGTGCGAGCTGAAAGTACGATTATTGGTGTGTTCTGCTGCTTATGGATGGCATCACATACAGCAAAACCGTCAATTCCCGGAAGCATAATGTCAAGTAAAACTATGCCTATTTTGCTGCTATTTGCATATCCAAGTGCATCTTCACCACTTGTGACAATTTCACAGGAATAGCCGTCTTTGCAGATAAAGTCGTGTAAAAGCTTGGCAATTTCTTTATTATCTTCAACTACCAAAACATCTATCATAATTATCCTTATGGTGTTTCCGCAAAACAAAATTCTTTTAGCATATTATAAAACCTTAAACTACTCTAACCTTTTATCCGGGCAAAAAGAAAATTTCAAGCTTAAATTTAAAAGTATTGTTGATTATAATCATGTTAATGTAAAAATAAATTGTCATAACTAACTGGTAACAATAAGTTTAATAAACATAACAAGATCGTACAAAAAGATCATTAATAAGACTTATTCGAAGGGGCTTTGGGCTTAGGGAAAAGAGACGGGTTTTACTCGTCTCTTTTCCAGCTCCAAGCAATTCAAATACACATATTTAATGATATATGAGCCGGTAATTGCAGAATAAAAATCTTCTTTGCTTGTTTTTTGCATATCGAAGTATAATAACTGATAAGGCTAAATAGAAAATGTGCCGCGAAGAATACGTGGCACACCTGAAGGGAAGAAATAGATGAAGGCGTTTTCTAGAAAATCTCTGCGTGCGTATTTATCTCAAGTGTTTGTTTGTATTTTGGTCAGCTGCTTGGCAATCAGTCTGGCATCCTGTAGTTGCAGCAAACAAGAAGAGGCTGTAGCAGAAGAGTCCACGCTCACAGTAAATGATTCTCCTGCTCCTGAAGTAGAAGAGAAAAAAACTTGGCCATTAACAGGTTTGCCGCTGGGAGATAATGACGATCCATCGCGTCGTCCATTGTCAGTAAAGATTGAGAACTCACCGGATGCTCGTCCGCAGACCGGTCTATCGCACGCCGACGTTGTGTATGAGAGTGTAACTGAGGGAGGCATTACTCGTTTCAATGCCATATTTCATAGCGATATCCCGGCCGAACTTGGTCCGGTTCGCTCTGCAAGAAACTCAGATGTTTCGATCGTGCCCCAGTATAAAGCATTGTTTTTTTATAGCGGAGCAAATTCTACAGTGTTCCAACAACTCAAGGATGCAAAAATCGCAAACATGAGTCACACACCTGCTCAAGAATTGTACTATCGTGTTGATTATCGCTATGCACCACACAACTTGTACATCAAGACCGAAAATGTCTATGGTGTGGCAGCAGGACGCGAGCTAAAAACAAACCTGGATATTCCACCAACTTTGGAATTTGGTAATACCGATACCAGTTCAGCTGCTGCAGCCACAAATGTAAAGGTGCCCCTGTCCGATTATTATGTAGCTGATTGGACATATGATGAGGCTGCAAAAACATATGCACGCTCGATGGATGGCGCATCGCTAGATGCCGAAGCAGATCAACCTATAGTTGCAAATAATGTTGTTATAATGTGGGCTCCATACGTAGCAGGAGTTATTGCTAACGGCTCTCAAACGTACAATGTAGACCTTACGACCAACGGTAACGCTTCGATCTTTATGAACGGCAAATGTATTGACGGAACCTGGGAAGCAACTGCTGAAACTCCTCCGCGCTTCAAAGATACTAGTGGCAATCAAATACTGCTCACCGCCGGAAAAACTTGGATTGAAGTCATCGATCCTTCAATACCGGTAACATTCTCATAAACAGGGTGTGGGGCTGTATTGAAAGTGTGGATACAGTCCAGACTGTCATTCTCCGGGCAATGATGGTAAACCAAATGACGGAGGTATCAAAAGTACGGATACAGCCCAGACTGTCATTTTCGAGAAGGCGGGAATCCATAATAAACGACTAGTGCTATGGCGAAGAGTTAAAGGAACCTTTTCGCCATAGCACTTTTGATATATCCCCACATATTTACTTACGACGCGTAGATTTCTTTTTCTACCACCAGATCATTTTTTATCTTGCCGACCAGTTTTTGTAAGGCATCAATGCAGTTTGGTCTGATGTCTGCTCCTATCAACACATACATGATAGAATCACCCACCTTAAGCACTCCTTCGTTTAGCCAGACCCTGACATAATAAACACCCGGCCACGTATGTGCTTCAGCGATAGCAGCTTCTACACCTTCGCTATCGTAAGAAAACTCAACAGCCGATACCTCTCCTAAACCCTCAATACCTTCTCTGACAAATTGCTTGGGAGTAATTCTGACCACACCGTTGTGCGTCAGAAACATTCCACATTGCTCTGCCTTCGGATCAGCCTTAGCCTCTTGCAGCCATTTGTCGATAGACGGTTCAATCTTAGCCATCAACGCTCCTTTCATCAGTCCCATAAACACGTTACATAAAATTCTATACTACATAACTTGGGTAAAGAAGTTTGTTACAAAACAAAATCTTTTATTTGTGGTAGACTTCAACGAATAGCCTTTTTAGGCATTGAGAGGACAGAATAAATCAAAGCAATAAAGAAAATCCTAAACCTCAGGGGTTAATGTTGGTTTGGTAAGGGTGGATTGCAGTTTTTGCGTATCAAAGGTTTTTTAACCTGCCCGACGTCTGTGCTTGTAAGAGGAAAGTGAGAGGTAATGGGACTAAGGGGATTGATACCAATCCTTGCTGGAGGCGCCGTGCTCGCACAAGGTGTCTACTATGCTACAAAAGATACCAAACAATTATTGCGCCCTCCGGGAGCCAAAAGCGAACAGGAATTTATGTCTAAATGCATCAGATGCGGACGATGTATAGAGGCCTGTCCTTACGTATCTTTATTTGCTGCAAACGATCTTGAAGGTGCAGCAGTTGGCACCCCGATACTTAATATGAGAGAAAAAGCCTGTCAGCTTTGCGAGGACTTTCCTTGCGTTAATGTTTGCCCAACGGATGCATTGTCAGGAATAATAAAACGTGAAGATGTTGATATGGGATTAGCAGTGGTCGATGAAGACACTTGTCTTGCGATGCTTGGTGATCGCTGTGAGGTCTGTTATAGCGTGTGTCCTCTTAAGGGAACCGCGATTGTCTTAGACCCGCGTCTTCGCGAAGGCGATAGTATCCACACAATATTTGCACCGATCATACATGAAGAGGACTGCGTTGGTTGCGGGTTATGCGTGGAACGCTGCCCGATTGGTCCTAGAGGCAGCGAGACCGAAGACTCCAAAGGAAACACTGAGTGTGCGGTAAAGATCATTCGCGACAGAGAAAAGGCTAAGGCTGAAACAACTATCAGGGCTATTGAAAGAAATAAAACTCCAAGACCATAACTAAACAGATCTTTATATGAAGTCTGTTTATCAACAGTAATGGAAACCGATGAGGAAGGGCAAAGAATGGTAAAAAAGGATGTAAGTAGGAGGGATTTCGTCAAAGCTACAGCAGTAACGCTCGCAGTTGCTGCAGCTGGCGGAACTCTGGCAACAGCTGTAGGTTGTTCCAGCCCTCAAGGTGGAGGTAGTGGTGGCAGCTCACAAACAGCAGTCGATACCAAAACCTTTACCGCAGTATGTCGTTTCTGCGGATGCGGATGCGGCGTACTATGCGAGGTGGACGTTGCCAACAACAAGTTGGTATCGGTCACAGGAGATCCTGACAACGAGTCAAATAAAGGTCTTAACTGCGTTAAGGGCTACTATTTGGCAAAGGTGTTGTACGGAGAAGATCGTTTAACAACACCTTTGATTCGTAAAGACAAAAGCACTAAAGGTACCGAAAGTGGTCTGACAGAGGCAACCTGGGATGAGGCTATCGATCTGGTAGCTACAAAGCTCAAAGAGCAGTGGAAAGCCGATAAAAAGGCTATCGCATTTTGGGCTTCAGGACAGCAACCGATCGTTGAGGGATATCTGCTTGCGAAGTTTTGGAAGGCCGGTCTGCTTTCCAACAACATCGATCCCAACGCGCGTCTTTGCATGGCCAGTGCCGTTGTTGCTTTCATGAATGTTTTTGGTACAGACGAGCCAGCCGGTTGTTATGCTGACATCGAAGAGACCGACGTATTTGTCACTTGGGGTGCAAATATGGCCGAGGCTCATCCGATGCTTTATTCACGTGTTGTCGCGCGTAAACTTGCCGATGACAGTGTTAAGCATTA
>DBCW01000080.1:0-15982 GCA_002293265.1 Eggerthellales bacterium UBA948 | reverse complement strand
GCTATTGCTTGTGCTATAGCGAACTACTTGGTTACCAACAACAAGGTAGATCAAGACTTCATCACCAAGAATGTTATCTTCCAGACCGGTACCGAGCAGATTGGTAACGCTTACGAAGATACCTATGATGCAAGTCCTATCGGACAAGCCGCCGGTAATGTTACCGTGGCGACGTTTGACGAGTACAAAGCTCGTCTGGCTGAATACACCATGGAGAAAGCTTCTGAGATATCCGGTGTACCCGTGAAGAGCATTCAGGCTCTGGCAGATGAGTTTGCCGATCCAAACAAGAAGATCCTTTCCCTTTGGACTATGGGTGTAAACCAACACAACCGCGGTGTTTGGATGAACCACAACATCTACAACTTGCATCTTCTTACCGGAAAGATCTCTAAACCTGGTNNTACAACCTGCACCTGCTCACAGGAAAGATCTCCAAGCCGGGTTGCGGTCCATTCTCACTTACCGGACAGCCTACCGCTTGCGGTACCGCACGCGAAGTTGGAACATTCATGCATCGTCTACCGGCAGACTTGCTCACAGCAAACGCGCAGCATCGTCGCTTTACCGAGGCTTGCTGGGGTCTGCCAAACATGTTCCTTGACGGTCCAAACACCGATCAATCCGCCACCACCGATCCTGCCGGCCTTGATGACGGTCTAAAACTTGCCGGTATGCACACCACAGCTATCTTTAGAAATCTCTCCAAGGGAGTTATTAAGTTCTTGTGGTCTGCGCATAACAACTGGGCAGTATCCATGCCTAATTTGACCCGCTTCTTAGGCAAGACTCCTCAACACACCACCGCTGGTGGAGCTACATCAACAACACAAGGTGTTATCGACGGGTTTATTGTGGTCAACGAGGTGTATCCAACTCTCTCCACGCAATATGCAGACGTAGTACTTCCTGCAGCTATGTGGATTGAGCGCGAGGGTCAGTTTGGTAATGCCGAGCGCCGTACTTCAGTATTCGAGAAAGCTCTTAATCCTCCGGGTGAGGCTATGTGGGATGCTTGGATCATGCTCAAAGTTGCCCAAAAAGTTCTCGAAGGTGAAAAAATCGGTGACAAAGATGCTATGAGTGTCCTGTTTGGTGCCGATTCGCAAAACTGCAACATCTGGGATACCGCTAAAGGCGATTTTGTAACTGATGATCAGCGTGCGATCAGTCGCACAGTTTGGGAAGAGTACATTGGATTTACCAATTACGACTTCATGCCTGAGGCAGCCAAGGCCATCGATAGTGATGCCGAGAATAAATTTGGTACAACAGCTGAAGATGGCACATACACCAAGGCTCCTATGAAGATGGAGGCTAAGAGACTGGCTCCATACGATGCATATTTGGATCGCCATGGTATCACCTGGCCGGTTCGTGGCACCGGAACCACCTGGTCTTCCTACAAGGGCACCAAATGGCGTTTCTCTAATGGTAGTGTAGATGGCATGGACTCTGATGGTGTCAAGCAATACTCACCGGCCGAACGTCATGGAGATGATGTGGTCTTCTATAAGACACCGGCACTTAAGCCAAAAGTAGTGTTCCGTCCTTATGAGCCGCCGGCAGAAGAGCCGGACAGTGAGTATCCTTACTTCTTCTGTACCGGTCGTTTGCTGGAGCATTGGCACACCGGCTCTATGACACGTCGTGTTCCTGAGCTCAACAATGCTTTGCCCGAGGCACTTTTAGATGTCAACCCTGCAGATCTTTCTGCTCTTGGTCTAAAAGATGGCGACATGGCGAAAGTAACCTCAAGACATGGTTCATTTACCATTAAGGTCTCCACCGCCGGTCGTACAACTCCGCCTAAAGGCGTTGTATTTGCGCCATTCTTTGACGACAACGCTAATGGTGCTTTAATCAACTTAGCAGTTCATGATTACTTCGATCCGCTTTCTAAAGAGCCGGACTACAAAAAGACCTGCGTTAAGATCGAGAAAGCGTAAGGTGAACAACGATGAAAAAGAAACTAATTACACTTGTAGCAGTATTTACCCTCGTGATGTCACTAGGTCTTTTAGCTGCATGCGGTACTCAAAGTGGCAGTACAAGCGGCGCTAGCGGATCAACTACGACCGAAACAGCTGTACTTGATGGCTTGCCGTCCAATCTGCCTAACAAGGATCACATTGGCTACGTAGAGCTTCAAAATGACAGTGGCAAAGAGTGCTACACATGTCATGGAAATAGCGATGCCGGCAATCCGACACAAGTTGATGCTCGTATCGTTCCTGAAGATCACTACGTGAACAAGAGCTATGATTCAATGGCGTTTGATCCGTCTCGTGTGCAATGTCAATCTTGCCACGGCGGTCCGGCACCGACTAACTAGTTCCATCAATTAAATGGAGCGGGTGACTTGCCCAAATATATTTTGGTAAGTCACCCGTCTTTGTTTTAGGACAATGAAAAGTATTTAAAGAAAGAGGACTCATGGTAATATCAAGTCTTGTTGTGGAAACATTTCCGGAGCACACCCAAAACATCAAAGAGCATTTGCAGGAGATAGAAGGTGTTGAGGTGCATGACGTGATTGAGAATAAGATAGCCATTACCATTGAGGCGGAAACTGTTGACAGGTCGCACTCGATTGCCAATTCTTTTGTTGCATTTGAAGGCGTTATTAACGTCAATTTGATTTATGCAAATTTTGAGGACGACCCTGACATTGCAAGGGCAGCATCAAAATGACAGACAAGCAAGAAAACATAGCTCCAACCAAAATGCCAAAGCTAAGACGACGCGGATGGACAATCGCTCGTCGCATGGCACAGATATTCTTTTTGGTTTTATTTCCCTTGCCGATACTGGTCGCAGGTGCAGGATGGAACCTGTTTGGATTATCGGTTGGTGGCGATGTGAGGATATTCACTCCGGCAGAATTACCATTTTACGGAAGTCTTTCCTCATCTTATCTGTCAGTAGATGCATTTAGGCTTGAGCTTTTGGATCCTTTTGCTGTACTGCAAGTAACTTTAGCTTCAAAATCATTTAGCCTTGACTGGCTGATTTTTGCACTGCCAATTTTTGCTTTCTATTTGATAATTCGCGGAAGAGTCTTTTGCGGCTGGATATGTCCGGCAAATCTGATTTTAGAGATTACTGACTTTTTACGCCGAGTTTTTAAGATAAAAATCAAAGAACGTACTATTCCTCGCAAAGCTAAGATAATTGTTGCCGGTGTCGTGCTTGTTGTGTCGGCTATTTTGAGTATTCCACTGTTTGAGATATTTTCGCCAATAAGTGCCGGTAATAAGCTTGTGTTGTACGGCAGCACTGCCGGAGTTGTAACTTTACTTGCAATTATTATCACTGAGCTTTTTTGGAGTCATCGTGTTTGGTGTAGAGCACTATGTCCACTTGGAGGGTTTTACCAACTAATAGGACGGCTTGGGTTATTTAATGTACGCATTTCTCAGAAAGAATGTATACATTGTGATAAGTGTAAAGATAAGTGCTTGGCTGATCCCATGATATTAGATCCTGCTCTTGAAGATAAAGCAAAAGCTGTTTTGGCAGGCGATTGTATGTTGTGTGGTGCTTGTGTGGATGTTTGTCCAACAAAAGCGCTAAAGATCCGTCCCGGTCTTGACCACTTTAAACCTGTAAAATAAATAAATGAAAAAAGACTTTCGACAAGCTATAATTGATGGTACTTTTGCGATCACGTATGAAATGGTTCCCGGTCGTGGTGCTGCAGAAGAGTTTCAGCTAAAAGAGATCGAAGAAGTCAAACGAATTTATGCAACAGGATTGGTGCATGCAATATCTGTTGCGGATAATCCCGGAGGGCATCCTGCCATCTTGGCAGACGTTGTTGCTGCAGAGCTCGTATCGGAAGGCATACCGGCACTATTGCATTTTACTTGCAAAGATCGTAATCGCAATCAAATACTCGCACAGCTTTATGCCATGCAACGAAGCGGTTTGCAAAACCTGTTGGTGATGACCGGTGATTATATTGGGCAGGTCTGGCAGGGCAGCGCAAGACCGGTATTTGATCTAGATCCGATCCATATGCTACAGCTAATCAGTGAAATGAATGACGGTCTTGAGGTAACAACTTTTAGAGGCACCAAAAAAGAGCTACCAACATCATTTTATGCCGGTGCTGTGGTGAGCCCTTTTAAGTGGACTGAAGCCGAAACCATGGCTCAATATTATAAACTGGAGAAAAAAATCGCTGCCGGAGCAAAGTTTGCCATATCACAGATTGGTTATGACGCGCGAAAAATGGCAGAAATCCCAAGGTATCTAAAGAAACGTGGCTATGATTTTCCCCTTCTTGCGAATATTTATGTCATGTCTGCAGGGGCGGCAAGATATATGCGGACCGGTAAAGTTCCCGGATGTTACGTCAGTGATGAGCTTATGCAAGTACTTGATCAAGAGTCACGCTCAGACGACAACGGCAAGGCAGCGTATCTAAAACGTGCCGCTAAAACTATTGCTGTTGCTCGTGGATTAGGTTACGCCGGTGCCCATATTGGCGGACTAAATCTCAAGGCTGAAGATATTGTTAATATGCTGAGTATGTCCGATGATTATTACAATGATTGGCAGCGCTTTGCAGAAGAGTTGTGTTTTGGACAAGCCGATGGCTTTTATTTATTTGATGCAGCGGATGACATGTTGTCACCACTTGATAACTGGTCAAGAGATTCGCATCTCATTAGCTTGATAGATGATAAAGAAGGCTTTAGGGAAAACTACGAGTTCATTAAAAAGCGCGGCATACTGGCTTGCCCTAAAGACCAGCGAAACGGACCGTGCGGTGGCAGTCTGGATGAGTGGTGCGAGCTTTATTTGGAATCGCGCAGATGCGTTTATATTAAGGCATACCATCAACTAAAAGCCAGCGGCGAGCTTGAAAAGGTTTTTGGTTGGATACATCCACCAATTGACTGGGGAATTTGACGCGCAAGCAAGTAACCGGCACTTTCCTATAGAAGGTGGCGTGTAAGCAATAAGTCGGCACTTCTCTGGGAGTTAAAAAAACGCCTTATGCCAATCGATTTTACTCAAATTATCTTAATAAAAGTGAATACAGCACTCCATGGTGTAAAATCAAAAACAATGTTTTTGCATTCAAAAGAGAGGGAAAACGATGGGATTTTTAAGTGATATTGAGATCGCTCAGTCAATCAAGCCAACACCTATCATGCAAGTTGCCGAAAAGCTAAAAATAGACCCCGAATATATTGAGCCATATGGTAAGTATAAGGCAAAGATCGATTTTAATATGCTTAATGAAAATAGTGCAAAAGCAGGAAAGCTTGTGCTTGTAACTGCTATAACGCCAACTCCGGCGGGCGAAGGGAAGACCACGACAACGGTGGGGCTTTCGGATGGACTGGCAAAATTGGGCAAAAATGTTGTAGTAGCCTTACGCGAGCCGTCGCTAGGTCCGGTATTTGGTGTCAAGGGTGGAGCTGCCGGCGGCGGTTATGCTCAAGTAGTACCAATGGAAGATATCAATCTTCATTTTACCGGTGACTTCCATGCTATAGGCGCGGCGAACAACCTACTTGCTGCAATTCTTGATAATCATATTCACCAAGGAAACGAACTGGATATTGATACCAGAAATATTACCTGGCGCAGATGCGTGGACATGAACGACAGGCAACTACGTTTCATCGTTGACGGTATGGGCGGAAAAACAGATGGCATGCCCAGAGAAGACGGTTATGACATAACTGTTGCTTCAGAAATCATGGCAATCTTTTGTTTGGCCACATCTATAACCGATCTTAAGAGCAAATTGGCAAGTATTATTGTCGCTTATAGTCGCAGTGGTGAACCGATAACGGCCAGTCAGTTAAAAGCTGAGGGCGCTATGGCGGCACTTCTTAAAGATGCTCTTAAGCCAAATCTGGTGCAGACCTTAGAGGGAACCCCGGCTTTTGTACATGGAGGTCCTTTTGCAAATATTGCTCACGGTTGCAATTCAATTATCGCTACCTCAATGGCTCTGCACTTAGGTGATTACGCTGTGACCGAGGCCGGATTTGGCGCTGATCTTGGCGCGGAGAAGTTTTTGGATATTAAGTGTCGCATAGCTGATTTACAACCGGATGCAGTTGTGGTTGTTGCCACAGTAAGAGCGCTAAAGCATCACGGTGGAGCTAAAAAAGAGGATCTAACTCGCGAAGATCTTGAAGCTCTTGAGCGTGGATTACCAAACCTCTTGCAGCATGTAGAAAACATCACCAAAGTATATGGTCTGCCTTGTGTGGTTGCTGTAAATCAGTTCCCAACTGACACAGAGGCCGAAACCAAACTTGTAGAGGATAAGTGCCGTGCATTGGGAGTAAATGTCGCTCTCTCAGAAGTCTGGGCAAAAGGTGGAGAGGGCGGAGTTGCTTTAGCAAAGGAAGTTATTCGACTTACCGAACAATCCAATGACTTTAGATTCAGCTACCAAAGTGATGATTCTATTATCGATAAACTGGAGTCTATTGCACGAAAGGTTTACCATGCCGCAGGAGTAGATTTGACACCCTCGGCAAGAGAGCAGGCTGCTAAGTTGGAAAGTTTGGGATTTGGCAATATGCCAATTTGTATTGCCAAGACCCAGTATTCTTTTTCGGATGACCCTAGCTTGCTTGGAGCACCAAAAGACTTTAGAGTTACGGTAAGAAGCTTAAAGGTATCTGCAGGGGCAGGGTTTATTGTGGCCTTGACAGGTGATATCATGACTATGCCGGGACTTCCCAAAGTGCCTGCTGCCGAGAAAATAGATGTTGATGAAAAGGGCAAAATATCAGGTTTGTTCTAAGCGTTTACCTGCATTATCGAAGCAAAAATGAATAGTTTATAAACAAAAGTGCTTTTCGGTATCATTTACAAATACAATTGTGTGATATTCGATAGCAAAATTTTGCTGCCAAAAATGATTGGAATACATCAGTGAATGAACCATTGATCCTAAGTGGCCCTGAAGTGGTCAAAGCAATGAATGCAAAAACGGCAGAAGCTGCAGAGCTTTTACAAGCTAAGGGCATAAAGCCAAAACTTGCAATAATACGCGTTGGTGAGCGCGAAGATGCTATCGCTTATGAGAGCGGGGCGATAAAGCGCTGCAAATTAGTGGGAATACATGTAAATAGCTTAGTGTTTCCCGATTTGATACAAGAAGATGAATTAAGATCTAAGATTGAGCAGCTGAACAATGATAAAGATGTGCATGGTGTTTTGTTGTTGCGCCCACTTCCAAAACACATCGATGATAATCAAATGAGAAATGCACTAAGTCCGCAAAAGGACATAGATGGCATAACTGATATTTCTACAGCATCGGTGTTTACCGGAGCCGGTACAGGCTTTTCTCCGTGTACGCCACAGGCCTGTATAGAAATACTTGATCACTATAATATCGATATTGAAGGAAAGTGTGTTGTAGTTGTTGGGCGAAGTTTGGTGATTGGCAGACCGGTTGCTATGATGCTTCTTCAGCGAAACGCTACGATCACTATGTGTCACTCTAAAAGTCTTGATTTGCGTGAGAGGGTAAGAGAGGCGGATATTGTTGTAGTTTGTGTTGGTCAAGCCAAAATGATTAACAGTAGTTTTCTTAGAGAAGGTCAAGTTGTCATTGATGTAGNNAGGAGTGATGGTGGGTGATGTTGATTATGACTCAGCGCATCAGGTCGTATCAGCGATAACACCGGTGCCAGGGGGAGTAGGTGCCGTCACTACCAGTGTTTTGGCAAAACACGTAGTTGAGGCAGCAGGAATTACATAGTAAGTATTCATACGCCGCTGGGGTAAATGTTGGCAATATTAGAGTTAATATCAGTTTTAATTGAAAGGTAGTGCAAGTATCAAGATGTTAGATAGTCAAGACGTAAAAGCGCTGCGCCCAGACGCATTAACCCCATCAGAAATTGTAAGCAAGGCCATTACAACCGGAGAAACAAAAGCGAATATGCCTTTTTTGCAGGTTTTTATGTTGTCAGTTTTGGCAGGAATGTTCATAGCTATGGGTGGCATGTACATGTTGTTCATGAAGTCGGATCCAACGATACCTTTTTTGGCTACCCAGCTTCTTGGATCATTTGCCTTTTTGCTTGGGCTGTTTCTCGTAATTTGTGCCGGTGCAGAACTGTTTACCGGCAACACCTTGTTGATCTGTGCGAAAATGTCAAAAAAAATAGCCTGGTCAACTATGTTCAAGAACTGGGCGATTGTTTGGCTCGGAAACCTTGTAGGTTCACTTTTCATGGTTGCCATTTTGTTCTTTTCAAATTTTTGGGCAATAAATGGTGATGCTGTCGGAAACGCTATGATCACAGTAGCTACGAGTAAAATTGCTCAACCCTGGCATGTAATCATGCTCAAAGGAATCATATGTAACCTTTTGGTTTGCTTGGCTGTATGGATAGGTTATGCATCACGAACTGTCGTTGACAAGTTTTTTGGCATCATGTTGCCTATTACTGCGTTTGTAGCTTGTGGGTATGAGCACTGTGTGGCAAATATGTTCTTTTTACCAATGGGTCTGGTGATGAAGCTTTCAGGGTTCAACTACATAGGTTCTGCAGATATTTCGCAACTGGATGTATTTGGAATCTTTTACAACATATCTGCTGCTACTATAGGAAATATTATTGGCGGAGCCGTTTTGGTCGGACTTGTATACTGGATCATTTATGCGAAAAAAGCCAGTCAGGCAAGCAGCTAATTAACTTGAATAGCTGCAATAACTAAGAAGCCGGGTTATTTACTTAGCAATACTATATAATTCGTAGCAGGCTGATTTAACTGCGTTTCATGTTATCTGCAGCCTGCTTGAAAAGTGGTTAAATATGATGATAAAGGAAGCTTGGAAGCTTAATGGAAGTTTTGATAGTTTGCGTAATTGTCTTCGCTTTGGTGTTTGAGTTTATTAATGGATTTCATGATACAGCCAACGCGATTGCAACTTCTGTATATACGCGTGCGCTTTCGGTTGTTGCAGCAATTTTACTTGCTGCAGTTATGAACTTCTTTGGTGCTCTAGTGTTTGAAGGTGTTGCAAAAACCATCAGCGTAGGTCTTGTCGAAGATCCATTAGAGCTCTATGTAATACTGGGCACTTTACTGGGGGCAATTACCTGGAACCTCATAACATGGTGGAAAGGGATTCCAAGCTCCTCCTCGCATGCATTGATCGGCAGTCTTATTGGCGCGGCGCTGGTCTATGCGTCAAGTTTTGACGGGATTATTTGGGATGGCGTGCTCAGTAAAGTTGTTATTCCACTTTTCACATCGCCTTTGATAGGTTTTGTATTAGGTTACATGGTGATGAAACTCATTAATTTCTTGGTACACCGAATTCCTCGCAATAAAGTGAATAAGGTATTTTTGCGTCTTCAGATATTTTCTGCAGCCTCTGTGGCGTTTATGCACGGTACTAACGATGCACAAAAAACAATGGGTATCATTACGATGGCACTGTTTTCGGCGGGAATGCTTGCTGATCCTGGGCATATTCCGCTTTGGGTCAAAATTTTATGCGGCGCGGTTATGGCCTTAGGCACGTCGGTAGGGGGTTGGAAGATTATGAAGACAATGGGCAGCGGAGTTACAAAGCTGGAACCGGCGGGGGGGTTTGCCGCACAAACTACATCGGCTGCTGTAATTGGTCTTATGACAATGCTTCATGCACCAATATCAACCACACACGTGATTACAACTTCTGTCATGGGTGTTGGCAGCTCGCGACGACTCAAGTCAGTAAAATGGAAGATCGCTAAAGATATTGTTACAACTTGGGTGATAACGTTGCCGGTCGCAGCGCTTATGGGTGCAGTGTTCACGTTTGCTCTTGGACTGTTCTTTTAGTTTTGCCGGGCATTGATTAATGCAAAAGGCATTTCAACAACGCATTATCAAGCTGAGAAGATGGACTGTTTTAGTCTTTGCTTTGATGATGGTTATAGCATGGGTAGCTTATGTTTTTCTAAGCGGACAAAACCTTATAGCTGAAGTCGATTACAGCTTGTTTCAAAGAATGCAGACCAATGGGATCACGAGTGCTACAAACTCGCTTTTATATGCCTTGTTTCTTGGAGGCCCATTCTATTTAGGTTTAAACCTACAAGGTTTCTATTTTGGGGCGCACTTGGCAGTTTCAGTGCAGCTGCTATTGGAAATTACTTGTTTGGCGTATGGATGCTACTGGCTGTACAGAAAGGGCTTGCCTTTGTGGGTGAGCTTTCTGGCTGCGGTAGTAATTGCTTTGGTTATGCCCAATGTAATTCAAGTCGGGCAGACCAATATGATGTTTTTGGGCATGTGCCTGATAATTTTGTTGGTGCTAAAGGTAATTGATTCGCTAAGGCATAATGCATATGGTCTGCGTATCGGTAATACTTTGGTTGCTGTGTTAGTTATTTTTGGTGCCCTGATTTTGCTCGATTTGATATTTCTGCCCGTGGCGTTTATTACAACAATAATTCTTAGTGCCATACCGACGCGTGATAAAATGCGAGTTTTTGGTCTGTCAATGATCATGTTGGTAATCTGTTCCATGCTTATTTTTGTGATATTGCCAAGCATCGGCATAAGTCAAGATATCAGCTTCGATTTACTCAGATTACTTCCGGATCGCTTTGAGTTGTGGATATCTATTGCTCCGGTACTGGAAATAATAACCCTGGTCTGGCTGGTAGTTAACAGATCATATAAATATCTTGTTGCCCTCGTGCCATTTGCGTTCTTGTCTATTTTTATCATGTTTTATCCATCATCGGAGCTTGCTGAATGGCTAAAGTGGGTATTAGATGCAGCTATGGTACTTAGCTTTCCGGCTTTGCTGGTCATTCCATTTTTGTACGAGTACAACGAAACAAAGGCACAGTTACGCAAGCATCTTCTTTCTAAGCGCAAGAACATTAACGAGGCAGACAGAGTGCTTCGTAGTCAAAAAGCATGTCAGATCCTGCTAGATGAGATAAAAAAAATCGATCCCGGAGATGGTTATATCGGACTTTACTCTGCGTTTGGCTCCGAGCTGTCTCTTGATCCATTAAAAGCCGCATTAGGTGCGCTTGGGTATCGTATGGCATATCCGGCTAGGGTTGATGACAACAATATTGAATTTCATACTACGATCGGTGTCACCGACGAATATCTTTTAGAAATGTTTGCAACTAGTGACCCATTTGCAGCGATGGCTGCTCCAAGAAGTCTTGACCTACCGCAGCTTGATGCAAAAGAATTTTCGGTGATGGTGTTGCCGTGTGTGGGTATCGACAAAGACAACAACAGGTTAGGTTATGGGAAAGGATGTTATGACCGCTATCTTATAAGACTGGATTCAAAGACAAAAACATATGTCGTTGCCTTTTCGGAGCAGCTTGTGGATTCTGTTCCTATTGATTATCAAGATATTGCAGTCCATGAACGCGTGATTGTCTAATCTGCTATAATTAACAACGATGGTGCTCGGCAATATGTATAAATTGCAGAGCATTATTAACGTAGGGGAGAGGAAACTGCTACTTAAGCCCAACCACCCGGTTAATGGTTGTTTTGAGAGTATGGAGCCTTATTGTGCACCCGGTTATAATCATTCCAACATATGTAGGAAGCAAACGAAAGACACCAAGCTACAATGTGGTAGCTACTTATGATCATGTAACGCCTGTCACGCATCAAGGTGAGTTACCGCGCTGTTTGGCATCGCTTAGAAACAATGGTGTTACGACCCCGATAATACTATTGGTGGTCGCAGAAAGTGGCGTAGAGCGCGACGCTGCACTAAAGACCAGAGATGTTGCAAACGCCTTTAGCGAGGATTTAAACATCAGAGTCATTGACGCTAACGTCGTTTCGCAGTTTCATAGTCGAGCCGAGGAGTTGGGTCTTTCAAATATCAAGGAAGGCATATCGCTTATAGGATATGGTGCAATGCGAAACTTGGGTCTCGTAGTTGCAGCAACTTTAGGTTTTACCGAGATCATCTTTATAGACGATGACGAGATCATAACCGCTCCGGATTTTGTAGAAAAAGCACTTTACGGTCTGGGCAAGCTTTCCAAAAAAGGCATCCCGGTCTTAGTCAAATCGGGTTATTACACCGACAAGAGCGGCAAATGGAAGTCAAAGCAGTCCAGCGCTTGGTACAACAGGTATTGGGAGCAAGGCGAACTATTTAATAAGTGGATCACCAAGGCGATGGAAGCACCAAGGCTTTCGCGTTCCAATGTTTTATACGGTGGTCTTATGGCTATTCACCGCGAGGCTTTTAGACGTGTATCGTTTGATCCGTGGATTCCACGCGGTGAGGATCTGGATTATTTGCTGAATATAAGAATGTGTGGAGGAAGTGCGTGGTTTGACAATCAATGGAGCATTCAGCACTTGCCGCCAACGGAACGTAATGAGGCACAGCGTTTTAGGCAAGACATCTACCGCTGGATCTACGAGCACCGAAAGTTAGAATTCTCCAAAACTCAGATAGATCTTTTGCAAATAGCTCCCCACTCGTTAGACCCATATCCGGGACCGTTTTTAGAAAACTCTATTAATAAGCGAGTTTTGATAACGGCTCTGCTCAGGACTGTGGGCAAATCTAAAGATCGTCAAGGGTATTTTAAGGCTTCTCAAGCAGCCAGGCGTGAAGCCAAAGCTTACGCCGAGATGTTTTGCTCTAAATACTTTGAATTTCAGCTAGGCTGGGCACAAGTGCTTGCAACCTTAGAAGTGGATCCATACTTAAAAGAACTGTTTGCCGGGGGAGTTTATCTACCTGAATCTCCAGATATGATAGCTCAGGCAATTCAAAGTGACCCGTCTTTAGTTCAAGTCGCAACTGCTGCGGATGGTGCAAGTTATCCACAGGTTGGTGCAAATGTAGTCGGTGGTCAAGTAGTAGCTGGTGCGATGGGTGCTTCGTATGCGCAAGCTCAGGGCGCTCAAATGCAGGGTTCAGCCCCCAATCTCTTTGATTTCGAGTTAGACCTTGAAGCGCTTGGCATAGATACAGATGACTAGATTTTAAGAATACTCAATGGAAATAATAACTTTTATCGTTGTTGCATTATTTGGGTTAATAGTTGGTATATTATCGGGAATGTTTGGTATTGGAGGCGGTACTATAATAATTCCTGTACTCAACTTAGTTTTTAGACTGCCCATTCTTGGTGCCACAGCAACGTCGCTATTTGTAATTGCACCAACCGCAATTTCCGGTACTATTCGTAGCTTACGGCAAGGAAATTTTGATATTAAGTCTGCGATGATTATTGGAGTTTCCGGCGCAACAACATCAGTTCTTAGTTCGTATTTATCAGATAAACTACCAGGCTTGGTTATAACTTTGGCTGCTGTCACCGTTATCTTATACAGTAGTTTTGAAATGTTCAGAATTGCTATTAAGGGAGGACGCGACAAGTCAGCCGGTAGCGGTGAGAATGTATTTAAAACAGCAACGTCATTTACCATTGCTCGCATATGTTTAGGACTATTTGCAGGTTTTATCGCCGGTATAGTTGGAGTTGGCGGTGGATTCATTATAGTGCCAATTGGTATCGCTTATTTTGGTTTGAAGTTTAAGGAAGCGAGTGGCATTTCGCTTCTCTCCATTGCGATAATAGCGGTTCCCGGAATTGTTACTCATGCCTTGCTCGGACACATAGAATACATCTATGGACTGGCCTTGCTGATAGGTAGTGTTCCGGGGGCAAATTTAGGGGTTCGACTGATTGACAAGATTCCTGAGAGAACAGCTAGGATTCTATTTGGTATTATGCTTATAGGCTCCAGTGTAATGCTTGTTATTAGGAGCGTAGCTTAATCTAACTGCGTAGCTTCAGAAAGGCATAATTTTGGCGAGAAACCTCTCATTGATCGAGCTATTGGTGATTTTCGTCACCTTTGTTCTTTCTGTGCTCGCTATTATTACAGCGCTTAGTGGTCGAAACTGGATAGTGGTACTCATATGCGTTTTTGGCATAATGGGAATGCTCTTTATAATGTTTAGGCATACTCTTAATCCGGACAGACTTCGCGCCCGCCAATCTGAGCGAATGTTAAACATTGCAACATCCACGCTTACATACATGCGTAAAGGACTAAACTTTGAGTCTGCCGAGGCAGTGTGTCATCTGATACTGCCGGTTACAAACGCAAATGCCGTGGCAATAACAGACGATAAGCTGATCTTGGGTTATGCAGGTGCCGAAAAAAACAAACATGAAATCGGCTCGCCGATCAGAACAAAAGCCACTATGAG
Organism: Eggerthellales bacterium UBA948; assembly: GCA_002293265.1. Classification (GTDB taxonomy): domain Bacteria; phylum Actinomycetota; class Coriobacteriia; order Coriobacteriales; family UBA8131; genus UBA8131. The sequence goes on along the minus strand of DBCW01000080.1, from coordinate 1,755 downwards.
CACACTTGAGAACAATCAAATGCAAGTTCTGACATCGCGTGAAGAAGTTGGTTTTGCTCACTTAGAAACTGATTTTAATGCGGCAATAGTTGTACCTATGATGCTTAAAGAAGAGGTCGTGGGTACGCTTAAGTTTTATTATCGCTCCGCAAAAAAGATCGACACTACAGAGCAAGCTGTTGCATCCGGCTTATCCTCTTTGCTTGCCATGCAACTTGGCTTGTCCGAGCTGGACTATCAAAGGCAGCTCGCGACAAAAATGGAGCTTAAGGCTTTGCAAGCGCAAATAAAGCCACATTTTCTTTTTAACACTATCAACACTATAGCTTCGTTCATCAGAACAGATCCTACTCAAGCAAGAATTCTGCTTAGAGAGTTTGCTACTTTTTACAGACGAACTTTAGAAGGCTCAATGGATGAGATTTCATTAGAGCAGGAGTATCATCAAACCATGCGATATTTAGGTTTTGAGATTGCAAGATTTGGATCTGACAAAGTGTCGATGAGCAGCGATATCGAAAAAGGCTTAGAAAACATTCAGGTTCCGGCCTTTATTATTCAGCCGATTGTAGAAAATGCTGTAGGACATGGGCTGCGTGATGACGCTCCACTTCATATTGATATAAGGGCTCATATTGTCGAAGGTGATGTCATCATTGATATAATTGATGATGGAAAAGGGATGTCAGAGGCTACACTGGAAAAATCACTAGGCGTAAGCAAGCAGCACACAGGTGTTGCTTTGAAAAATGTCGATGATAGATTAAGAGGTTTTTTTGGCAGGAACGCTTACTTGGATGTACAATCTGAGTTAGGTGTAGGTACAAAGGTTTCTATGAAACTTGGTCCGATATCAGAATTGAAGGTAGATACAGATGATCAGAGCAATAATAGTTGACGATGAAGCGCCAGCCCGTTCCGAGTTAAAATTTCTTTTAGACGAAACTAAGCAAGTTGATGTTATTGCAGAAGCCAGCAATGTCAGGGAGGCCATCGAGCAGTTAAAGGAACATAACGCAGATGTATTATTCCTGGACATCAATATGCCCGGCGCGACCGGACTGCAACTTGCCGAAGCTCTAAAGCGGCTCAAGTTCCCTCCACTGATCATATTTGTTACAGCTTATAGCGAGCATGCAGCTAAGGCCTTTGATGTCAACGCAATTGACTACCTATTAAAACCGGTTGAGACCGACCGGCTAAATAAAGCGCTGACAAAGGTCAAGCATTATTTATCTTCATCCGGGCAGGGTCAACAAATAGATCGTATACCGGTTGAAAAGAGCGGAAAAAAACTTCTTGTTACAACAGACAAGATTCACTTCATCATGGCCAAAGACGACTACTCTTATTTACATACCGAGACCGACAGGTATCTCTCAACAGTAAGCTTGGCTCAATTAGAAGCACGCCTAGAGCCGTTTGGCTTCTTTAGGGTGCACCGCAGATATTTGGTTAATCTGTCATGTATCGAAGAAGTCGCACCTGTCAGTGGAGGAACTTTGTTGTTGACGTTGAAAGGCGAGAGCGAATCGATACCGGTATCGCGCAGACGCGTGGCCTCGCTAAAGAAAGCTTTAGGGTTGTAAAACAACAGATTAAAGCTTAAATAATCTCTGTAGCGCATTTGTCATTCCCGCTTGAGCGGGAATGACAAAATAGTTTGTGAAAGATTTTGGTAGGGGCGGTGAGACTCGAACTCACAATCCTTGCGGCGGCAGATTTTAAGTCTGCTGCGTATGCCAATTCCGCCAC
>DBCW01000004.1 GCA_002293265.1 Eggerthellales bacterium UBA948 | reverse complement strand
CCGCGCAGGCGGGAATCCATAATAAACGGGAAATGTTATATTGGATAAATAGATTCACGCCTGCGCAGGAATGACAGAGGGAGACTTTTCGGGCACCGTGTGATGGTTTACTGCACGCGTTTTTTTACTCGGCCAATAGTATGAAGTCTGTTTTCATAAAATAAGCCGATGCATTCTACACAATTCACAACATTAGCTGATTTAAACGCTAATTTTGTCTCAATACAGTTTTGTCGTAAGTAAACTTTGAGCCATGAGAGGAGTGGAATTATGCCATTTGGAAATGTTTCCAGACCTTCTACCTGGGAAGAAGATGGTTATAAGGTTGTGCGAACATGTTCGTGGTCACCACCGGGAGATCATCCCACCGCAGCTTCAATGCTGCTTTATATTAATGATAAGGGGGTGATCGAAAAGGTCGAAGGAGATCCGGAAGATCCTATCACCAGAGGAGCTTTGCCGGTACGCTTGCTATCATTGATTGAATACGTATATAGCCCAAATCGTATCTTGTATCCCATGAAACGTGACCCGGAAAAACGTGGAAATGATGAAGCTTGGCAACGCTGTTCATGGGATGATGCATACGATATGATCGCGGAAAAATGGCAGCAGATCGTAAATGAGTTTGGCTCTGCTGAGCCGGTAGTTGTTTATGTTGGTACAGGAAGATCCTGTCAGGGTTGGTCTGCCACCTGGTCTTGCAGTGTGTTTAACAGTCCGCATTGTTGTTATATGCAATCCGGGTGGTCTTGCGCAGGACCACGCACATCAGCTATGTCTTGGGTAATTGGAGCACCTTACGCATTTACAGACTGGGCACCGCAATTTCCTGAGGGCATTGATGACCCCCGCTACAAAGTACCTGAATGCTACATCTTGTGGGGCAGCGAACCGCTAAAGTCAAATCCGGATGGGTATTGGGGGCACTCGATTGTAGATCTCTATAAGCGGGGCATGAAACTGATTGTAGTAGATCCCCGCTTGACATGGGAGGCTGCAAGGGCTGAGTATTGGCTGCAAATACGACCCGGTACCGATGCTGCGTTAGCGATGGCATTATGCAATGTTATCATCAGCGAAGAACTTTACGACAAAGACTTTGTGGAGCGTTGGACTTTTGGATTTGAGCAATTTGCGGCACGAGTAAAAACGATGACACCGGAGATGGCAGCAGATATCTGCGAGATCGATGCGCAAGATATCTACGAAGCTGCACGCCTATTTGCTGCAGCCGATCCCGGGACTGTGGACTTTGGTCTTGCAATAGATCAAAGCCCTAACGGCAATCAAGCTTGTCATGCAATCGTATCTCTTCTTGCACTTACGGCAAATATAGACAAACCCGGAGCCACTATCCTTGGATCACTTGATCTTGGCGGACTTGGTTCAGGCTACACCGATCTAGATCCCGCAAATCTGATCGATAAACAGTGTGGTATTGACGAGTTTCCGGCGCTGGTTAGAACCTTAATGTTTGATGATCCGGATTCTATATTAGACCAGATCGAAAGTGGCAAACCATTTCCCATGCGCATGCAGATTTTTCACGCCGCCAATGCAATCGCTTGTCCATGTAATGTTCCCCGCCGCTGGGAAAAAGCTCTTAAAAATGCAGAGTTAAATGTTTGTATCGATATCGTTATGACACCAACAGCCTCAGCGGTGTGCGATCTTTTCTTACCGGTGTGCACGTTTGCTGAGATGGATATGTATGTATCGTTTTGGTATGGAGCGGTCGGTGCAGATGTAAAAGGTATCAAAAAAGCAATCGAACCACTAGGCGAAAGTAAGTCGGATGTCACCATCATGCGTGAGGTAGGACAGCGTATTCGCCCGGAAATATGGGATCAGTATCAAGATGACATCGCCTTCTTAAACGAAAAGAAGCTTTCTGCGATCGGCGTAACTTTAGAAGAGATACAGGAGCACGGCTGGTGGCATGTTGATTACGAATATGAAAAGCACGCTAAAGGGTTGCTCAGGTCAGATGGAAACCCGGGATTCTTAACACCCACCGGAAGGATTGAGCTGTATTCAACTATGATCGAGAGCTGGGGAGAAGATCCGCTGCCGTACTATAAAGAGCCCCCAACCAGCCCCGTCAAAACGCCGGACTATGCTTCAAAATACCCCTTTGTCTTATCGACCGGACAAAGAACCTGGTCTTACTTCCACTCTGAACTTCGCCATGTGCCGTTACTTAGAGAGATTGAGCCTGTACCAAGAGTGGAGATCAATTTGGAAGATGCCAAAAAATTGGACATTATTGATGGGCAGTGGGTTTGGCTGGAAAACGATAACGGAAGAACCAAAATGGTCGCATCAATCCAGCCGGGGGTAAAACAGGGTTGTCTTTTTGCCCAACATGGATGGTGGTATCCGGAGCAAGATGCTTCGGCTCCAAATCTGTTTGGAGTATTTGAGGTAAATATTAACAACCTTACACCGTATAAGACTGTTGGGAATATGGGCTTTGGCGCACCCTACAAATGCCTTATGTGCAATATCTACAAAGCATAGGTAAGGAGAAGACATGTCGCAAAATGGATTGATGATTGATTATGAATATTGTACGGGATGCCACAGTTGCGAAGTTGCATGTAAGTTAGAACATAAGCTTCCGACCGGCGTTTTTGGTATCAAGCTTGCTGAGGATAAACCTTTTCAGATTGATGAAAAAACATGGGAATGCAAATGGATCCCCATTACAACACAGCTCTGCGACCTATGCAAGGAACGTGTATCTAAGGATAAACCACCCAGCTGTGTTTTACATTGTTGCGCACATTGCATCGAATATGGAGACTTGGTCGATCTGGCAAAAAAGATGGCTGGCAAAAGCTCGAAGACAGTTCTGTTTTCTGTGTGAGGGCGACGGAAAACAAACATTGTCGTCCAACTTTGGCATAACCAAAAAACTGGTGAAAGGAGCAAAAATGGTTAGCGAGGAGTTCCTGGCTTTAAGCGAAGATGAACGCTTTGAGTGGCTTAATACCCAAAACGAGCTGGGAAGAGCCGTTGAGGATATCTGTGGTGAATTAAAAATGACCAGAGCGCAATTACAAGTGCAAGGCTTTACTTTTGCTCTAGGTGAGTGGCACATGCTTCGAATGTCTGAACGTACAAAAACTCAAGCGCAAAACTGAGTTACAGCTACTGATCATGGAGGAACTATGAATAGTATTGGAAAGACCTTGAGTATAAGGCAGGCTTGGGGAGTTTATGCTCTCTACATTATGGTAGCCGGAGCCGGAGCAGTCACGCCGGCGCTTGCCGCGTTTGGCGATGCTTTTCCGGACGCAAGCCCGGTCACAATCACACTTGTGCAGAGTTTACCTTCTTTAACCTGCATTTTAGGTACATTGTTGGTAGGTTCAATTGCCGGACGAAAAATCTCATTTAAACTCGCCGGTATCATCGCACTGTTGATCTACTTTGTTTTTGGAGTATTCCCGGCAATTTGGAACAATACCATTGAAGGGATTCTCATAATGCGCGCTTTGGTGGGATTTGGTATGGGTATGGTTGCCCCACTAGGCGCTTCTGTATTCATCAGATTGGTCGAAGATAAGGAAGAGCGACAGAGATATCTTGGGAGAGGTGGTGCATTTTGGCAGATCGGCTGTATCATCATGACACTTTCCGGTGGATTTCTCTGTGCCATAGACTGGCGATTAACATTTTGGGCTTACGCGCTCAGTTTGGTCTCATTGGTAGTTTTCCTGTTTTGTTTCAAGGAACCGGAATTGACTAAAAATAGCGAAAAAGATCAGAGGAACGAAAATAAAAAGAAGATAAAAATACCTGCCGCTGCATGGTTTTTTGTAATTCTTTTTACTGTAGCACAAATGGTCTCAAGCCCAACGATGATGACGTTTTCTACGCTTATGTCCATTAATATCCCCGGCGAGACAGCAACTTCTGTCGCCGGCACGGCCGGTATACTACTTTCAATTTTTGTGCTGGCAGGTGGAATAGCTAGTGCATTTTTGGATAAGTTCATCAAAGTCATGGGGCGCTTTACCGGAGCTTTTTGCTTTATAGTCTGTGCTGCCGGAGCCGCGATCATTGCCTTTGCCAGCTCCATCTTGCTATTTGCGGTTGGGATAATCGTGTTTGGCTTTGGAGTCTGTTTGGCTCAACCACTTTTTAATTATGAATGCAGCTCTGTAACAGATAAGATTAGCTTTACGATGGTCGCTTCACTGTTGATGGTTGCCATGAATGTTGGGAATTTTGCAGCTTCGTTTTGGCTCGGTGCTGTCTATAGCGTGGTCGGTGAAAGCCCGTCAACTCTTCTACTTGTAGATGTTGGTCTGTTTGTAGTGCTAGCTGTAATCTGGGCAATCTTTAATCTGCAAAACAATGCGTGGAGAAAGGATGCAAAGGAGAGGTAACAGCAGTTGACCGGGAAAGTACCTACTAGGTTTTAACCATATTGTCCAACAAAATTTAGGTGGAATAATGGTTTACTTAAAAAGACGAGGACTAACAAAAATTTCTATAGTATTAAGCAGCCTTGATGCGATGGTTCAAATGGCGCTGCTCCAGCCACTTTTAGCTGTGATCGCAGCTGAGTTTCTTGGCTACGAGACTATGGTCACTTATTCACTTACAATTACCGCTTTAGTCATGGTACCAAGTATTTTGATTGCCGGAAAACTGGCCGACTATTTTGACAAAAGAACCATTCTTATCATCGGATCGATCATCTTTGGTGTTTTTGGCTTAATTGGCGGCATCTCGCCGGATGCAACTTTCTTGTTTGTCTCGAGAATATTCTTAGGCGTTGGAGCGGGATTAGCCTTTCCTATGGTACCGGCTATTACGGCAGAACTCTTTAGAGGAAATGAGCGCGCGCAAGTTATGGGGTTCAGTAACGCAGGTGCCTCAATTGTTGCTTTGCTGCTTAACCTATTTGCAGGCTACATTGGAGCGATCTATTGGAGACTGGCGTTTTGTGGATACATTATTCTTTTGCCAATCGTATTATTGCAGTTTATCTACATTCCAAAACTACCGCCTCTAAGCAGGAAGATTAAAGGAACTAATCTATTGGAAAAGCTACCGGTAAAGGTATATCTATGCGCTGTCGGTATGTTGGCGGCTATCTCAGTTTTGCTTAACTTTAATGTCACCAACATCTTCTTTATCGCAGATGCCGACTTGGGAGGAACAATTCTTGCCGGTCAAGGAGGAGCTGCGCAGACTTTGTGCTCGTTTGTTATGGGCATGGTATTTGCCTACCTGCTTCGCGGCTTTAAGAGGTTTACGGTGATAATACCGTACCTACTTGGCGCTATTGGCTATGGCATCCTTGCACTATCAGATTCCTCCACAGTTTTTATTGTTGGTATGATGTTTTGTGGGGCAGCAATGGGTACCTTAATGCCATACATGAACGTGGTTGTAGCAAACATGACTCCCCTGTCCAGACAGGTTATGGCAATGTCGTTTCTTGCCTTAGCACTTGAACTGGGTACTTTTCTAACCACCCCGGTGAGTTCGCTATTTATTTTGATTGGCGGATCGTATGCAGGTGCATACGGATATGTTTCTGCAACACTCGCTTTAGCTGCGATAATAATTCTTATTGTTGCGCTGCTGACAAATAAACGAGCTAAAGCAAGGTCAGAAGAACATATAAAAAAGCATTGACGAAAGCATCAATCTTTAAAAGTCGCGAAGGGTCTTATATCTGCCTAAACAGTCAAGACCCTTCGCCCGACCACACGCTGTCCGAATAGTCTAGTTCTGTCATTCCCGCGTAGGCGAGAATCTAGTTTTACATTGAAAATAAGCCGCTTATTATGGATTCCCGCCTGCGCGGAATGACTACTTGGGCTATATGCAAGGCTTTCAGACAGT
>DBCW01000111.1:5344-6001 GCA_002293265.1 Eggerthellales bacterium UBA948 | reverse complement strand
TTGGAGGACACTTTCAATAACGTATATGTAAAGATCAAGATGCAGTTCTACAAACGCATGTTGCAACGACTCGAATCACGCGAGGCATCGCTTTCTACAGTTGAGACCTTTAGCGTTGAAGTGATAGATGCCCTAGGCACGCCCACACTTTCCGAGTTTGCCAAAGCCGCCGGAATCTCGATAGCTAACGCAACTTACAAGGTGCAAAACCTCATCAAAAAAGGNNCGCCGCGAGTCACACCTGCATGTCACTGATCGCTTCAACGAATACAAGAAATTGCATACAGAATACATAAACACAATTGTAAAACGTGTGGAGTCCAGCTGTTCAGCAGACGATGTAGCAGCGTTCAGACGAGTGCTAAGCACAATCGACGACGAACTGATGCCGGAGATCGCGCTTAACTGATTCCATATGTTTTATTGTGTGTACTAGCACATAGTGCGTAGAGATGCGTCTACTAGGTGCTTTTTAAGGCTGTTGCTCAGTTGCACTTTCGGGTGGGCTTTCATGCACAACAACATTACTTGGGAGTTGTCTGGGAGCATCGTCATCAAAGTGAACATTCAGATCAACGCGGGCATTGATGCCGTTGATCCTGCCGTTGCTGGTGAACTGCCAAATGTTTATAGGGTACGATGTTTGGCGTGGAGAAT
>DBCW01000111.1:0-5297 GCA_002293265.1 Eggerthellales bacterium UBA948 | reverse complement strand
CGGTGTGTAACCAAATGCCTTAATTTGATCACAAAATGCCCGAGCATTTTTTGAGCGTTGTTCGCTTGAAAGCTCGTTAATGCGCCCTTCGCTATCAGACACCGATTCACAGTCATAAACAACAGGGTAGTCCAGTGCGATGCCGCCAAGTTTTCCCAGGACAAAGTTAGCTTCTTCAATAGCTTCATTTTCGTCTACAGCTTGAGAAAAAAAGTAGACACCAATTTGCAAGCCGGCGTTTCTGGCNNGACAATATTTGCCTCGTATTGCCCATCTGGTATTAAGCTGCCCCCTAAATACCCGCGCGCTCCAACTTTGATTATGGCAAACTCAATACCGTTGGCTCTAACTGCCGGCCAGTCTATGACACCTTGGTAATCCGCAACGTCCACGCCAATACGTGATGCTGAAGAGCCGGATATCTCATAGCTTTTAGCGTTTGGCTCCTCGGCGGGTTCTTCGGTAATGGTTATTTTGGGTATCGGAGCAGTTTGCACCTCTTGGCTCCTTTGGACTTGCGTAATCTGTTCAACTTCTCTTGCATCACTGGCGTTGGGTAGAAGTATCAACACTGGAATAGCCAGAAAAATTAAAGCGTTAATAGACACCAAAACGATGATGATGCCGTTTTGAACTAAGGGCTTATTCAAGTTTTTTAAGGGTAACTTTGCTGTTACGCTGCTTGCCACAGACTTAAGTCTTGATATTAAACGTTGGGCAAGACCCATCTTTTCTCCACTCATAAGATAATAAATGATACATCAAGCTAGCGAAGTATTTGTTTACAGGTAGGCATCAAGATGCCAAGAAGCATATAATGGATTGAGGAAGTGCCTACTAATTCAACGCAACAGAGAAACTATGGATTCAAAGAAGCGCAGTCACCGGATAACTGCGAATACACAGAACAATGAATACGGTCAAGACTTGAAGCGAGATGAAAAGCTGATTAGACGAGCTACTCTTGTCGTGGCGATGTTTGCCGGTTTCATATTTCCCTTTACCGCCAGTTCTTTAAACATCGCTGTCCCAATTATTGGTAAAGAGTTTAGCGTTATTGCATCAAATCTTAGCTGGATAGTGTCTGCGTTGATGCTTACAAGCGTAGTTCTCAGCGTTCCTTTTGGCCGTATCGCTGATATCTGGGGAAGACGCAGAGTATTTAACACCGGTCTTTTCATTTTCTTTGCAGCGACCTTTATAATTACATTTACGCCCAGTTTCGAGTTCCTTATTGCATTTCGCATACTGCAAGGTGTTGGCGCTGCGATGCTTACCTCAACTAATCAGGCCATTTTAATGGATGTTTATCCTGCCGCAGAGCGAGGGCGTGTACTTGGACTATCAGTAATGGCGGTATACATTGGCTTATCGGCAGGTCCTATTGTCAGTGGATTTATCATCCATTATCTTAGCTGGCGTGCCGTATTTGTTATCACTGCGCTGTTTACGCTTCTTGTGTTTATTGTCTCGATAGTCAGCACGGTAAAATTGCCCAGAACTCAAGCGCGAGTTGATGAATCTAAGCGTAGCGGCATAGGTATCGATCCGGCAAGCATCGTCTTATATATGCTGGCAACTGCAAGCACAATGTATGGTCTTACGGTTTTTGCACAAAACATATTCTCATATATAAGCTTGGGCGGCGGGCTGATTGTGTTCGTTATTTTTGCTGTACATGCAATTAAGATTGACCGTCCGGTGATCGAAGTACGTCTGTTCAAGAACAACGTTCGCTACATATGTTCAAATATTGTGGCGCTGCTTCAATATTCAGCAACTTTTGCCCTTGGATACATCATGTCTATCTACCTGCAGGTGGTCAAAGGGTTCCCGGCAGACATGGCCGGATTGATCTTGTTGGCTCAACCTTTGATGATGGCAATCGTCTCGCCGATAGTTGGTAAGCTTTCTGATAAGTGGCCTCCATCCAATATCGCATCGATTGGTATGGCGATTTGTACCATAGGCATGCTCTCTCTTCTCACAATTGATGAGAATGCTTCACTCCTCCACATCATCTTGAACCTACTGGCAGTAGGCATTGGATTTGGTATCTTCTCTTCGCCAAATACCAACGCGGTATTGTCCAGCGTAACGCCAAAAGATTACGGAGTAGCCAACTCAATACTGGGCACCATGAGGTCATCCGGGCAACTGATAAGCATGGCGATAATCACTATTGTCACACACTTCACAATTGGCGACATGCTGATAGAAGCAGCAAGCACCGCAGGCATAATGGCAGCATTTAAAGTGTCATTCATAATATTTGGCATAATCTGTGCAGCAGGTGTAGCGCTGTCGCTTGCAAAGACACGCGGAACAGAGTAACTCTATTTGCTTTGCCATAAAACAGTAAATCGTAATATATTAATAAATTAAGATGGAATCCCGCCTTCGCGGGAATGACAGTCCAATAATATGCTTCATTGCAATTTTTCTTTGCAGATGGATTTTCGCCTGCGCGAAAATGACAGTGGTGGCTGTGGGGTGACAGTGGGATTGACAGTCACACAGCATGCAAACTTTTAGCCAGTCTGCGTACACCCTCAATAATAGTTGCTTCGTCGTTTGTTACATAGGATAGTCGCATGCAGGAGGGATCCGGGTTTTCTGCGAAGAAAGATTCTCCCGGTACGAAAGCTACTTTGTTTTCGATTGCTCTTTTGAATAGTTCTTGGGTATTTGTGCCATCAAGCAGTTTTAGCCAGAAGAACATGCCGCCTTCCGGCTTGTTGAACTTGGCTTGTGGTATCAGTTTACCAAGAGTCTCAGCCATTACATCGCACTTTGTTTTATAAGCTGCGCTTATCTTGGAAATCTTTTCATCCAGTGGATAGTTTGCCAGATAACATGCGACTGCCAGTTGGTCGGTCACGGCAGATTGCAGCGATACTGCTTGCTTCGTGACCTCAATGTGTCGCATTATCTCACCGGTTCCGCGCGTCCAGCCAATTCTTACGCCGGGGGCAAGTATCTTGGAAAGCGAATTGAGCAGTAGCGATCTACCTTCCATTCCGGGTAGCGCAGACATCGGCGGCGCATAGACACCCGAAAACCTAAGCTCGCCGTATGGGTCATCCTCAACAAGCATAACTTGATGTCGAAGCAAGACTTGGGCTACAGCTTCGCGGCGTTTTAGTGACATGCTGCGCCCGGATGGGTTTTGGAAGTTGGGGATCAGGTAGAGCATCTTTGGGCTGTGCAACTTTATCGCAGCCTCCAGTGCTTCCGGAACAACTCCTTCAGAGTCGGAAGTTACACCTACCGGGTTAGCGCCAATACTACGAATGGCCTGGATTGCTGCCAGATAAGTGGGCTCCTCAACTAACGCGATATCGCCTTGGTCAAGTAAGGCGCAGCAAGCCAGGTAGATGCTTTCTTGTGAACCGCAAGTGATCTGCACTTGATCCGGCGTTGTGGGTAATACCTTGCTTAGACGGATAGCCGCTTGTTCGCGCAGTTCCGGCTCGCCTTTGGTTGTTGCGTATTGCATGACTCTACGTCCAAAGACACGAAACGCCTCTTCAAAGGAAGCTGCAAAATTTTCTAGGTCAAATAAATTGGGGTCTGGTATACCGCCGGCAAATGAGATTATGTCTGAGCCGGACGCCACAGCTAGTATGTCGCGAATTGCAGAGCCTTTTAGTGCTGATATGCGTTTTGATGAAAACCCATTATTCGCTGTCATCTGTTTCTGCTTCCCCCTCCGGATCTTCTTCAACCAGATAAGCTCTGCCGGATACTTCGGCAAAATAACAAGCCTCTGTGGGGCATACTTGCAGACAGGCACTACAACCTACACAGTAGAGGTCGTCTACTACCACTTTGTCGTCCACTTTCTTACGTGCACGTACTGGACACACATCTACACAACTGCCACAAAAATTGCAAAGGTCTTGGTCGGTATCGGTTACCAAGATGCTTACACTATCAGCATGTGCATCGTTTCGCCCTAAAGCTTCAACAAGCAAGTATCTAAAAGGTGTCTCTATGGGGCGCACGCTGGTAGCGATCTTTTTCTTTTGATCGGCTGCCAGCCGGGTTCTTTCAAACGAGTCGCGGCGAGCGCGTTGTATCTGAGATTCTTCTAAAGCGCGGTTGCCTACCTGGGCATTATCATCCCAAGACTGCTTAAGCTCACCTACAAACCCGGTGAATAACCCGCGCCTGTCTACCACCTCATCGCTTACTAAAAACTGGCGCACGTTAGCCACTCGTTTTTTGGGCACATCCGCCAGCTCTGTGATAATGCCAACTTCAATACCTGCCCACTGCTCTGCCATACTGATGGCCTCGCTAAATAGCTCCTCAATATTTTCTTTGGCATTTACCGGGCATTGTTCGCATTGTCCGATGGGCAATAAAACGCTTAGGTCTTTGACCTTGGAGACATCGATTTCATTTAAGACCGAAAACCACAATTCTTTGGTCATCATCGCCAAACAGGGCAGAAATATCAACTGCTCTTTTTGTCTGGCATCCTTAACGATCTTGAGGCCGGCTATGGCTGCATCTGCTTCATCGGTTCGCACCGCGAGTCTAAGTAGTGCCGTAGTGCGTTCGCAGGCGATGACCATCTGCTCGCTGCGTAAAGTGGCTTGCAAAAGCCAGCGACTTATCTGTCTGGCCGGTTTTGTGGCCACAGCCAAAGCGTTGCTTGGACATACTGCCGTACATGCTCCACATTTTATGCAAGAATTTGTAATGTTTGGGCGACCGTCATACGTGGTGTCAATACCACCGACCGGGCAAAAATCGGAACAGATTGTGCAGTCCAGAGTCTTTTTTGTGCAGCGCAAGCACTGAGACGATACAACGATCAGCAGACCACTGCCAAAATCGGTCATCCCGGGGTTAGCGCTTTTTATAACATCATCGGTAAGTACGGTAGTTTCCATAAATCGGTAGTATACCTGATGATACATTGTGGAGAGAAGCCCAGTTTGCACGAGGTTGCGATTATATTTATTTGGACAGATTTTGAGTAGCGAACAATCTTGCATCACTTTAGGCGCTATGGTGGTAAATTAGTGTTTAGAGTAGAGGTTTCATTCCCGCGCAGGCGGGAATCCATTGTTATGAGCTTACACGTTTGTGGATTTTCGCCTTCGCGAGAATAACAGGGAGGGTACGGGAATGACAGATGTTGCCTTACAGCCATACGCCCGATGATCGCATATGCGGAGTGTAGGTTTTACTTTCTGCGCGACATTTACTGCGCGTCAGTTCTTAAGGGATGCAGTGAAGAAGACAAGGCAGTTGTTTGGATATGGCAGTTTTGTGGCACATGG
>DBCW01000087.1 GCA_002293265.1 Eggerthellales bacterium UBA948 | reverse complement strand
CATGTTTTTCTGCTTGTTTGGTGGCTGCTTTATTTCTTCCGAATTAATGCGCTTCAACGATGAACAAGATTATTTTACTGTTTCAGCCCCTAAGTTGAACTTAGGAAGCTTCTAGAAACTCTCTAGCAATCTTCCAGACAAAGCAAAGGGGCAGCACATGGCTACCCCTGTAAGTGCTGTTATGTTTGTCAAATATGGTGTAACTTTCCCTTACGCCATAGCCGGGCATGAACCCGGCATGAACTGTATAGCTAGACCTGATGCTACTAGTAGTAAGGTCAGATAACCTCTATGCCGTAACTGTTTAGCAGGTTCTTTACTCGACCGCTTATGACACCTATATCCTCGGCGGTCTGGTAGGTAATTTCTGTAGGATCGTCACGGATTATACATTCAGCAATCATTCTGAAAGCATGTTCAAGGCTTGTAGGATAGCGACCTTGAGTAGCAAATCTGGGTTTAGATATTCCCGCTTTTCTGTTACCGGATGCGTGAATTTCTTTGCCGCCGTCTCTCCATGTGAACAGCTCAAAATACAAGCCGTCTTTGACTGACTTAATCATATAGGCGTTTTCGCCTTTCGGGTTCTTTACAATCCACTTCATTGTTAACCTCTATTTATCGTCTTTGCTTGGATGCGTAAAAATCGATTTTGCGGTACTTTCCTGTGTGGCAAAACGGTTTTCTAATTGTTGGTAGGTACTTACTCCACAAAACGGGGTTGCGTGGTCTGCGCTGATTGTTATTCTTCATCAGCATCACAGCATTTACAATTGCTTACATCTCGTCACCGTCACAGGTTTTTCTTGCAGTTAAAGCAAAGAGGAAAGCCATCAGTTCCCCGGATTATGTCATCGCTGCCACAATGTGGGCATTTCCTTTCTTTGAGTTTTTTTAACTCTTCATCGACTTCATCAATGCTGGTTTTGATAGGTTCCCTTCCCCCCAAACCCCCCAACCCTCCTAAGGCGTTCATTTGAAAATCATTTTCATCATCAGTATCAGATGCATCTACAGCTTCATTGTCAGTAGCAGCTTCAGTATCAGTATCAGTATCAGTATCAGTAAGGTTAGCTTCTGGTTTTGAACTGGTTTTACTCTGGTTCTTGTTCTGGTTTTTGCTTGTGGGTGGTCTTCCGCCCTTTTTGCCGTTCTCAACTGCTGCAATATAACGATTCTTTGCTGCTGTCATGCTTGGCTTGGCGATGGTAAACAGAGCCATTTCACCGGGTTCAAGATTATCCGGCACAACACCATCAAGCGCGAAGTTCATCAGGGCATTAATAAAAACCTTGAACCTTTCACCGTCAAGACTGTTTGCCGCTTCAATGAATGAGCGATATAGCAAAAAGCTATCTTTATTTTTCTTCATTCTTCACCCTCTAGCACGGCTTGCGTATCTTCTCGGACAACATCGACACAAACCAGATACAAACTAAGTTCAGAGGGCGTTAACTCTGTTGGCTCAACACCGTTGTTAACACCATTGAACAGGGCTTCCCAAAAGAGACGATAGCGATCACCCTGTAAACTTCTACGAACAGCGATAACCCCGCCCAAATCTTGAGCAGTTTCCATTAGCTATCACCCTCTAACGCTGCTAAGCTTTGCTTAAAATCTTCAATTGTCGTAAGCCTGTACTGATGCCAATTTTCGCCCGGCGGTCTGTTTGGGTCAGGTCTGCAAGATATTAAAACGCCCGACTTTCTAAGTTCTGCGATTCGGGCGCTCATGCCAAGCCCGCCCGCTTTCAGTGACAACTCAAGACCATTAACCCAACCAGTAGGCGCGGTTGTCAACACCATAATTATCTTGTCGTGGCGGGTTCGGTTTTTTGGGTCTTTGCGTTCTGCTCGGCGTATGGCATGTTCTGTTGCAAGTGGGTATTTTTCGTAGTTATCCATTGATATCACCTGCCAAATAAGCGATAAAACGAGCGCGGGGAACATAAAGCTTGCGACCAATACGCAACGCGCCGGGGATTATTCCTTGGTGAATTAATGCGCGTGTAGTGTTTGGATGAGTTCCTAGAATCTCGCTTATATGCCCGGTGTTTAGAACATCGGGGTAACCTGCTAAAATAGAGTGGCTATCATTGTTTGGTTCACTGGTGGCGGCATGGGGCGCACCAACCGCCAAGTTACAGCGCCCCATAGTCTTGAGTGGTCTATTCATCAGCTATCACCTCGAACAAATCCCCTGCACCTGTCCAACCAGCTTCACGCATTGCCGTTTCAATCTTTGCGCGTTGCCCCGGCCATGGCTTCATTCTTTCTCGCTCTATGCCGCAAACTGTAGCAGCGTTCAAATCAGACAGCCGCGATAACTTAGCCTGTGACAGTCCTAGCTTGGTACGTTCCTTTTGTAACACGATCATTTTTAACTCCGTTTCTTCTAAATAGACAGTATTGGTATTACGCGAACATTGTAAACATAGTGTCCTATAGCGATTACCTGCGAAAACGCTACCAATTTTTGCACGATTATCAAAATCAGGCTCGAATAGTGACATTAGCTATTTACCTTATCGCTTAATGTGTTACCATTGTTGCAAATAATTAGTTATCTTAAAAGCCAACGAATAAGGTAAACATGAAGTTCTTTGTAAAGATAGTTGATAAACAACCTGAAATTGAGTTCGATTATTTTGAATCTTGGCAAATAACAGAAATTTTTTGCCACTCTGATACCGCCGAACTTGTTACAGATGATTTAAGAATAATGGGTCTCATGAGCATCGAACCCCCAGTACCATCACAGGAATATCCTGAATTGGCTGGTGTAAAGCATTATTCTTTGCCCGATACTTTCTATGATCGTGAATTAAAAANNGCCTATGGGTCTAGAGAGGAAATTGTAGAGGTTTCAGAAAAATACGGGCTATTAACTTCTCCATTCGCAAAAAATATGCATTGGGAGATGTCATATTTCTCAAGAAACTTAGGCTACTTCAAACAGAAAAGAGAATTAGATAAAGGAAAAGAAATAATAGAACGAGTGGCGAACGGCATTGATCGACCGGACTATTCACCTAGGAAACACCCGAATGAATACAGCGGAATCAAAGAAACAAAGGAACTTGCCTTGCATCAAATTTCTCGCTCCATTGAAACAGGCAAGGCATACATTGCAGGAAATATTGTTTCGTTTCCGGAGATAAGGGCTACAGCCCTTGCATTACGAAGTATTTTCAAGACAATTGTTGGTATCAGCAAAGGACTATCCACAGAGGAATTGGCAAATGAATGGAGCAAATGCAAGGATTACGGCATTGGATTTCCTATAGAAAACTTTAAATTCTTAAATAAATGTATAGAGAGCATCCCCCGTCATGCTGGTATTTTGCTTGTTGATGAGTTTGGGAAGCGTGTTGAAAGTTTGGATGCATATAAAAAAATCAGACCAGAGCGTACAGCAGACAGAAAATACCTTTTTCCGTCACGCATTGAGGGTGACGTACTAAACGATGCAGCACCAAAAAGCGTTACTTTGACCGAAGCAATAGCAATAAATTTACATAACTTAAAAGCTGCACAACGCGCTTTTGCAGAGTGTGATAATTGTGGCGATATTTTCCCTCTTCGAGCTGGTCAGTTACGAAATAGAGAAGCCCGAGAGGGAGAACCGAAACCCGGAAAATATTGTAGCGGAAATTGCAAGGCTGCTGCTGGTATGCGCCGAACAAGACAGAATAGATTAGCCCTTAAAAAACAATCAGAACAACTATAAAGGTTGAGAGGTGAAGCAATGAGAAACATTCATGGCGCAGGAAGAATTGAACCGTTCAAGAATAACAAGGGCAAAACTACGGGTTACCGCTTTCGCTTTAACCTTGGCAAGAATCCGATAACTGGCAAATATGAACATTCGCCTTGGCGTTCTGTTTATGGTTCAAAAGCTAAAGCCTTGAAAGCTATGGCGCAATACCGCATTGAAATAGAACAGGGGCTATCAATTGATGATGCAGAAATCACATTCGGTGCTTTTGCTGATCGTTTTGTTTCTCATAGAGCGGCATTGGGTAGCTACAGCCCTGCAACAATTAGACATGACAAACAGCAAATCGCAAAGCTTAATCGCTTCTTTGAAAATGTGAAACTAAAAGATATCACCGTTTCAGCTATTCAAAGTTTTATGGCGGCTCTTGGAAAAGAGGGAGCAACACCAAACACTACAGCCCGCGCCCTTGCAGTCCTTAAAAAGATTCTTAAAGAAGCAACAAATCAAGACATTTTAATGAGAAATCCAGCCGATAAAATCAAGCCCCTAAAAGTCGAAAAGAGAGAAATGAAGTTTCTTAACTGTGAGGAATTAGCCCGCATGGTGGCAGCACTTGATGAGTATGCAACTGGCATTGAGCGACCGAACAAGAAAGAGCAACAACGGTTAACAGAGCAGCGTAAGCGAAAACACGCTAAAAAGGGCATTATGGGTGAGAGAGTTAGCGGCATGTTTGCGGCTGACTTAATGCAGATGCAGCGAACGAGCCGAACAGAAGCTATACGGCTGATTTTAGCTACTGGCATTAGGCGCGGTGAATGTCTGGGGCTTACATGGGGCAGATTTGACGCAAAGGGTGCATGTATCAACATTCAAAAGCAATTCACAATAGACGGATTCGCAAGCCCAAAAACCGAACACAGCAAACGAAAGATCGTAATAGATCGCGCCACCGTTGAACATTTAGAGAAATGGAAAGTTAAACAAGCTGCTTATCTTTTGAAGCTCGGTATCAAGCAAAACTCTGATACGCCGATGTTTGCCAATGAGCTAGGCGGCTTTGTTGACCCAAACCACTTTGCTCGGTGGTGGCGTTCATTTTGTGAGCATTGCGGATTCAAAAATTTGCGGATTCATGACTTGCGACACACAGCGGCTACTTTGTTGGTTTCCGAAGGTGTGGATATAGTGACAACTAGTAACAGGTTAGGACACGCGAACCCTTCAATCACTCTAAATATTTATTCTCATGCCCTGCCAAGCAAAGACTATGAAGCAGCCGAACTAATGGGTAGATTGATGTCTAAGAAACCGCCTAAAATGGGCGAAGTTGTAAGCTTGTAAACGTATTTTTTAAAACCATTGAACCAGAATTGAACCATTTTTGATTATTTTGGGGATTTTCTAATAGACGATTAAAGGACAAAAACAGCCTTTGACCTGCTGTTTTGGGTGGTGGGCGATGAGGGATTTGAACCCCCGGCCTTGTGCGTGTAAAGCACCTGCGCTACCGCTGCGCCAATCGCCCACTTGCAGTGGATTAGTTTACCATTAAGTACGTCTGTGTCCAACAAGAATGTTTTATTTTGTGTCCGATTTGCGAACTTTTCGCAAATAAATTCTTAAATTACACTTTTATATACTGACAAATGCCTAAACCGCAACCAATTCTATGGTTGTCTCTCCTATCTTAATTGCTGTTCCTCTGCTCAAACTTCTTACTCCAGTTAAGAATACTCCGTTTATTAATGTTTGTTGGCTAGAAGATATGTCTTCTGCCCAGATCTTTTTGTGCGAGTAGAAAATGCGCAGTGAGAGCTTGTTGTTTGTTGTGTTCGGCAGAACTACATTATTGTCGTCGGCTGTACCGATTGTGAGTTCCTGGTTTTCAGCTTTTTGTAGATAAACGTCACGACTAGGCTGATTTGGTGTAGAAACGTGAAATAGTGCGGCATTAGGTCTTGTCGTACCCATGTTTTGACTTATAGGTTTATATACTCTTTCTACAGGCTCCTCTATACACATCTCTAAGTCCGGTAACGTATAGCCTATGTCCGGTGTACAACCCTCCAGAATTATTGATGCTGTCTTTTCAAATGGATTTAAACATCCATAACACATAGACATGTCGTCGAACGCTGTGCTTGAGCAAATAGTGCATGTCTTCATTTTTTCCCCTAACCTTTTTTCAGAATTAACTTATCCCCTGCTTTGAACCACTTTTTATTTACCTCGTCTGCATCATGCGAGCTGCGTCTTTCTAATACGCACACTGCGTTTTTGCATGAGACTATTTTTCCGGGTCGCAAACTCCTAAGAGCTTTCAAAACCTGACCATCTTTATCAATAAAAGCAATGTCGATGTTTTGTTTCATTCCAAAACTATGAATACTTTTGCAAGGTGCGATCATTAAAAGCTCACCATGACTACACACTTTGCTATCAAGAAGCCCAACTATACGATCCAACATCGTGCAAGCCAGCCTTACGGAAACCCTCTCCATATCACCACTGCCTTACCACAATGGAAGAGCCTCCGCTTACATCTATATACTGAATGAGCAGATATGTTGATTGACTCTGCGAAGACTCCTGTTTATACATACTAATCAGCCCCGCTTGCTGATTGTGATCAAGGATCCATCCACCTGTCTGTAGGGCTGCTACTATCAAGACAATCATCTGCTTGGCCGGTTGGTCACTCATGTATCCCAGTGTATTGTTGTTTTCAGATGACCCCAAAAACTCTAATCCATTAACCGTGCTACTTAACATTAGTGGGTCTGTAGATGGCAGCGAGGTGTCACTTAATATGTGTTCAAGTGCCCCAACCTCTTTAGCTTGGTTCTCTTGAGCGTCCTGAAAACCTAAGAGTAAAAGCCCGCAAGAACAAATTACCATCAATACAGCCGCCACTTTTATACGCCGCCTTTGCCTGTTGCTCTTAGAGCTTTTTGAGACATTTTGTTTTTTGACCGCACGGCTGAAAGTCTCGCGCTCAAAATTCTCATTGCCTTGCGATTTCAATGCTGACTTGCTTACTTTTACACTGTGTGATGTACTTTTACTCACTAAAAGACCACCCCCGGACGATACGGATCTATAACATAAGTCCTGGTATGTGGAATACCGGTAAAGCGAACTTTGAAAAATGTATCGCCAAACCCCCATGGTCGATAGTTCATGGTGCAAGTAAAAGTCTCATTCATCGGAAGTAAAGAAAATCCAATGCTTCCATCATCGTCGGAACTTGAGCCGATGCCACTCTCATCAACCGAGACATCAAAAGACAAATGATCGCTGCCTGCAAACGACTGCTCAATCTTTGCTTGTACATCACCGGCACGTGCAACTGAACTATATTTGCCGTATCCCGGTGATGCTGCCTCGGTGCGCACAGCTTCAGCAGCTACTCTATCAAATCTAGCTGAATCTCCAAGAAAGATCATGAAGTTTATGGCAATGCCTGCAACCGCCAGCAGCACCGGCATTACCACTGCCATTTCTACTGCCGCTTGTCCTTTATTGCCAAAAATCGCCATTTCCTCCACCCCCTAATAATGAGCCCACGCTTTCCAACCCTTCTTTAAGCTTGTCTTTTCCCTTGCTTGATACTGCCTCGGGAAGCTTTATCCTTATGGGAATCTGAGGTGCTCCAAAAATGTCGCCAAATGAAATTGTAAACACAGTAAACTCACGGTCTAAAAACTCACTACCCTGAGCTTCAACTTCAACTAATATGCCATCAATCAAACCGTCCGCTAAAGTTCCGGAACCGGATCCCGGTATAGAAGTGTATGCGCTTTTAGCCTTGCCAATTGCTTCAATTGCTTTTGAATCACTGGCATTAACGACATGGATGCTGTTTACAATAACCGGTTTAGGAGCTGATAGATTCACTCCCTCCAGACCAAGGGATTTTATTGCCTCTTGCAAAGCATCTTCGGCCCACGATGCCAAGGGCGTGCTATTAACTATTGGAATTGAGCGAAGCAGATCACCAACGCCTGTTGTTACCGAGTCAACGCCTTTTGTGTAGCCAAGCAGCAAGTCGCCCCACATTCCCAATATGCCATCAAATACGCCAAAGCCGGCATCGGCTAAGCTTCCATCTATTGATTGTTCTTTTGCCCTGTCCAAAAACGAAGACAGAATTGAGTTTCCCTCTGTGGCTGTGTCTTCTACCAGTGCGGCAGCCGAAAGAGCTACACGTGGAGAGAGTGTCGCGTCACCAGATACAAAGCCACTGCCTAATGCAGTAGGAATAGCATGGCTCATCGCATCAAAAGCAAATACTATGCAACCGTTTCTGCCCGGAGGTTTTGGATCAAGCCTTGTCGTTTTTAAGGCATCTAAAGCATCTTCAAAACTGTCAAAAGCTTCGTTGGCTGAGCCTTTGGCAGCTTCTATGGACTCACTGTATTTTGTATAAGCTTGTTTGTAAGCCTCAGCTGCTTCAGCAACCTTTCGATAGTGATGTTCAAACCCGGTCTTGGTGCTTGTCGTGGCGCTGGCCACCTTACCTATTGTTTTCATGCCTAGGTCACAACTAGTGCAGCTTACATAAATGCCGCTCTCAAGGTCTGCAATCGATCCCCAAGCCGTAATGCTTCCTGAAAATTCCGAGCAGTCCGAAACACCATGCATTTTGCCATCCGAATCAACAGGAAACATCTTGTCGGTATATAAGCGTGTTTTGCGTATTTCATCGTAATTACGTGCCAGTAGTGGGAAATAGGCGTCCAAAGCTCCGCTCGCATCAGTTCTTGCATAACCTTTTGCCATTTCCTCAATCGCATATTGATAGAACTGGCTACGCACTCGCGAGTCTATTCGCTCTTCCAGCAAACTGCCTGTTGGCACTTCGATTGCCGCTCTTTGTGGATAATAAGCTTTCGCACGATCCAGAGCATATTCAAACTTCCACAGATCAACAGAAGAAAAGTGTGGATTCTTAGCTCCGCTCAAACCCGCTAAATGCGAAGCTCGCTCATACATACAGTAATTAGGCGCACTGCCGCAATCAGCCAAATACCCATCCAGCTTTGCTTTATCCATTTCTTTTCTGGCTTCTTCAGCAGCGTCCGTTTGTTCAGCGGTTTTCTCGTTTGTCTCTTCAATTTTATTTGTTTCTTTTTCTGCTTCCTCATTGTCAGCAAACTTTTCAGCTTCACCTTCGAGCGGAACCAAGATGGCCAAACCCTGATAATTTGCCTCTCCGTGTGGAGAAAACTTATTTGATGATATTACTGAAGCCGCATTAACGGCAGCAAGGAACGGAAGTGCTTTTTGTAACTTTGCAAGCATATTGTTTGCTTGTTTAGATATCTTAGTGCGCGCTTCAAAGACTTTATTGCCAAACTCCATCAGCTTTGACCCTACGGACTGAGCATATGGAATGCAACTTACTACAATTGCAATTCCATAGACCAGTATTCCAAACAGGCTTAGTGATAATACAACTGCATCAGCAATTCTGGCTATTACATAATATTCTGCAACGACATTTTCAGCAGCAAGTGCACCGGCATCTGCTGCAAATTGTATCTCGCCGGAAGTTGAATTGACCCAATAGACCTGCGCTGATGTAAACAGAAGAGCTAATGTCAAAGTTAAAGCGATAACCACGCCTACGCTGGTAAACCCACCATCATTTTCGACAAACCAAAAAGGCTTTAAACCGCCACGTCTTCCCTTTGCGCAAACCCCATATTTAGACACAGTTTGTTTTCCTGCACAAAACATAAGTAACACACTAATTACTTTATCAACTGTGTCTTTATTCTTGGCTACCATTTTGCTGCCCATTCCTGCGGCAAACCGCTACCTGAGCGCCAAACCCAAGCAGGCTGTGTGGTGGAGATAGCCTCCACTGTTTGTGTCAGATATCCGTCATCATCGGTAATGCCTAAAATACCGGCTCCTAAATCAAGCAAAGGTAATGGCTTTAATTTGTTCGTGATCTTTACACTCACTTCGTTACTTTCATCAGCTCCGGTAAGTTCGATATCCCAAGTTTTTACTTTGGTGTGAGCATGAAAGATATCTACCGGTGGGATAGAGGTCAGCCTACGCTTAATAAAGCCTTCGTACTTCTCTGCACTATACGAACCAACATCTGCCCTTGTTGACAGCAGCCTTAATCCCTCAGCGGCAGCATTTTGCATTACCATGTGGTTATAGAGCATAATTGCCGGTTGAAGCAGAATCAAAAGCAGCAAAAACAGCAAAGGGATCATGACGACAGCCTCAACAGTAGCTTGGCCGCACTGATTTTTAAGAGCTTGATTAATAGGCTTATCATTACTGATCGATCTAATATAACAACACATCACCAATAACCCCCATCGTATTTGGACCGGCTGAGTGAGAAGCACTATCTGCTGCATGCTCGACAAATAAACCTTCTTCAAGACGATCTGCAATTGCTACAAGCCCCATGATCACTGCCAGCAAAACAAGACCCACAATTGCATACTCCACGGTTGCTTGCCCACGATCATCAAGCCCGGCCTTTATTGAGTTTTTAGCAATCCTGCTTGCAGCCTCAACTTTATTTAGTTGTTTACCCAAATTGCTATGGTCAATTGCTACCATTTACCTTACCTGCTCCCCCATTTAGTGTTTTGTGGGCTGTGGTTCTTGCGCTGGTTTTAGTATGTGAACAATGTTTATGTTCAGCTCATATTCACCGCTTGCGTTTGCTTCAGAATCATTAGACATGAGCGAGATTACATACGCCTCATCCTCAGAACTTTTGACCGTACAACCCCAAGAATCTCCATAAATACCGAGGTAATCTGCCTTGATGAGAGAAAATCTCTGCTCTCTAAGCTCCTCAAGTAACTCTGTTGCTACTTCTTTAGCAGGAATATTACTTTTAGTTTTCCAGCTCTCAATACCAACGCCCTTAAAATACTGAAACTCTTTGCAGTTAGATACCTTTATTGGGCAGAACTGTGCAGGAACGCGAACGCCGGCTTGAGGTGAATGTTGCTGCTCACCATTTTTCAAACTAGCTACGTATTTTGAAGCATTCAACTCATGGACTTCATTGTCTGAGTCATTCGTTTTGCTATGTGACAGAACCACAATGCTTACAACCATTAAAGACAGGATCACCACAGTAAGCAAACAAGTAAACACCGCATAGATTTTGCTCTTACGAGTCGTCTCTACTTGTTGTTTGGACTCTTCCAAACCGTTTGTTTGCTCATGCTGAAGCATTAATATCACCTAAGCTTATTGATATTGTCACGAATATCATTCCACAGGTCTTCAATCGCCGGCTTAAAAGCAAGAACGGCAATTATTGCTATCACAACCAGAACTCCAACCAGTATTGCGTACTCTGTAGTACCCTGACCCTTAACCTCACGCAACTTCTGCGTTGCTTTCACGCACAATCCGATTGCACGTTCATTCATGCTTTTCCTTACCCCTTTTGCAGCTTTTTTTATACCTTGTCCAAACATTTCAAAACCTTTCTATCCCATATTTCTGAGCAGATCTAAAATGATCGGCCCCATTACCAATAAAAGCATTGCCGGTAGTATTAAGACTCCTGTTGGCAACAACATCTTTACCGGAGCTTTTGAGACAAGCTCTTGTCTGCTTGCCCGATATTCTTTTCTTGCCTCTTCGGCAAGATCAAGTAATAGCGGTGCCATAGGTGCACCAAACCGCAGAGCCCTCAACGCGCTGAAACTAAAGTGCTTAAACCCAGGTGTATTAATTTGCTGTGCCAGTTCGCGAAGACCAGCGTCACGGCTTTTTAGTCCTTTTTGCCAAACCGACAATGCAGTTTGGCACTGCTTGGCCAGCGGCGTATTAAACCGCTCGGTATAAAGTGAAAAAGCCTGGTCAAAACCCATTCCGGCTTGCATGCCCAGCGCTACAACCTCTAAACATGCCGGCAAATCGCGCTCATACATTGTTTGTGTCTTTTGCTTCATGCCACGCTCTATGATCTTTTTAAAAGGAGTTTTGAGCAGCAGCGATTTAAACAGGGAAACCCGCTCATGTTTAGTGGGCATTACACCAAGTCTGAGTTTTGTTTGCGCCTGGTTTTTTTCTATATCTTTTTGCTGTAGCCATCCATAAGTAACCAGCAAAACAGCAATGCCACAAAATGCAATTCCTATAACCATGTAGATCATTTTGCCTCCACCTAAAATCAGCCTAAATTGACGCCAAGGATTTTTCGAATGAGCACGATACCTACGATTTCCATTGCTACTGCAACAAATAGGATCATCAAACCTTCAAAGCTTGAAAAAAATGCGGCTAAGTAGCCTTCCATTGCAAGCGATAATGCGGCAACCAAAACAAGCGGTAGCACCGTAACTACTTTTGCCGATAACCGTGCTTGCGCAGTCTGGACACCTAACTGCCTGCGCAGGTCAACAGACGACACCACCGCATCTGCTGCATTATCCAAGATATCTTTTAAGCTACCACCACAACGATGTTGTATCTCTAACGCGACAATTGCAAAACGTAAGTCCTCTGCATTGGTTCTGGATTCGAGAGCCGCTAAGGCTTCATTTACGCTTTTACCTGCACTTATGTCATAGCTGGCTTGCCTTAACTCCGCACCTAACGGATCTTCAGTTTCCAGTGAGACCTGCTCAAAGGCTTGTTGCAAAGAAAAGCCGGCGCCAAAACAGATTCCAAGTGCACGAAGTGCTTCCGGGATCTGCTCGACAAAACGGCTTTCCAAGCCGGCATATGCTTTGTTTACTTTTGCGGTTATTAGAAATAATAAGCCTATTGCAACAAACACAGATACAAGCCACATACCACTAAGCAGAAATATCGATGCGAAGATTAAAACTGCGAAGAGCATTAACAGCTCTAAGATCACCTTGACACTCGTATTATGACCTTTTATGCGTAGCAACTTAACCAACTTGCCGCAAAACCTTACGATCGGATCGATCCTTAATAGTAATTTGGAAAGCGGTCGAAATAACACTACTCCATTGCGTAGAAGCACGCTAAAAACTTCATCTCTATCTACTTCTCCGCCACCGACACGACCTTTTAAGCGCATGCGATTTGAAGCTTGAGACATTTGATCGATCAAAGCCGGTAGACCCAAAGCACCACAAAGCCCCGCACAGCCAATTGATAAAAGCAACGGAACCATCGGTATCAAGACAGCTGTAGACATGCTTGCCAACTTTCAACTTCGCCCAAATCGATATGGGGGTTGTGTGCTAAAGACTCCAACCAAGGTGGTGTTTGCTTCCAAACATATTTCTGCTCTGATAAGTCATATCGCACTAACGAGCTTAGGTTGACCTTGCCTTCAATAAGTTCACAGCTACATAATTGCGTAACCCGCCTAATACCGTCGGCAAATCTATCTATCTGAACCACAAGATCAAGCGCTGAGCCTATCTGTTCTTCTATTACCGCAACCGGCAGCTCCATGCCGTAGCGAGACATCATCACTAAGCGTGATATCACATCACCCGGTGAGTTTGCATGCAGTGTTGTAAGTGATCCATCGTGTCCTGTATTCATGGCCTGTAGCATGTCTAAGGCCTCAGCGCCTCTGCATTCTCCAACCACAATGCGATCAGGGCGCATGCGCAAAGCATTAACCACCAGATCGCGAATAGTCACTTCGCCTGAACCTTCGATGTTTTTAGGGCGAGACTCCAAGCTGACAACATGCGGATGTGTGGAAAAGCGTAGTTCGGCAGCATCTTCGACCGTGATAATACGTTCACTTTCAGGTATCTCAGCAGAAAGTGCATTTAGCAATGTTGTCTTTCCGCCACCGGTTCCGCCACTAACCGCAATATTTTTGCGCCCCAGCACCGACCACTTAAGCAGTTTGGCAATATCGCTGTCTAAACTGCCGATACTTACCAGTTCATCCAATGTAAATATCTCATCGCGAAACTTTCTTATCGTCAAAACCGGACCGTTTAAAGCTAAAGGTGGAATTATTACATTCACACGATGCCCTTGCTTTAAACGAGCGCTTACTAAAGGACTTTGCTCGTCAACGCGTCTACCCAGTGGACCTACAATGCGATCAATGACCATCCTTAACTGTTGGTCATCATCAAACACTATGCCGCTCTCGTTTAGGCAACCGTTTCTTTCAAAGAACACCTTTTGATGCCCATTTACCATAATCTCTGTTACTGAAGGGTCATTAAGCAATTCTTCGAGTGGACCTAGACCCACCACCATATTGAGAACCTCTTGAACAAGTGCTGTCCTTTCAAAAACACTCAATGTGTTGTATGGCAGGCTTAAGACCAACTGCTCTAAAACAGCAGTCACCTCTCGCAAAGNNAAGCTTCTCCACCAGCGATCAAGGATGCAATATGCTCGCTAGGCAGTTTTTTGTACAAATCATCTCTAAGACCCAGCTTGAGTTGGCGATAATCTGTAACAGGGTTTAAGTCTTCTTTTGCCAACAAAGTAGTTGATTGCAGATACTCAAGTAGCGACACGTTGCCCTCCTTCAAAGAAGCGACGGATAGCATCGAGATCAAATAGTTTTCCTTTTTTACTGTTACCGGAATATGCAGGTATCTGAGTATTTTGCACAACGGCTTTTACTACAAGCGTATCTAAAACCTCATCTAACGAGGTAACAAACGCGTTGGCGCTGCTCAGCAATTCATGAGGACACCCAAGCGACAACAACTCATCCACCAACGCTCCGCCATCTGCAAGCCCTAATACTTTATAGCCACCAAGTGCAAAACTAACGTCTTCCGGCGTAAAAGCAGCGCCTCTGCCACAACCATTGAGCAAGTAAATAAAACTGGCTTGAGGAATCTGCAACTTACCGCATAAAGTCATGACTTGTTTACACGCTTCAATTGCGGTGGCGCGTTGATCCATCAGCAAAGCCACTTGAGTGCAGCGCTTGATCGTTATGGCATGAACGTCTGTCCAAAATGACCCGGAGTTAACTATCACCAGATCCTTTGTCGCAGCCAAACTATCTAATAACCATTCAATGGATGTGGAATATTTCTCACCTTGCTCAATCTGCTCCGGCGCAGTAATCAGCGTTAGTGCACTGTTAGATAGCGCAGGTAGCTTTGACTCCTTGCATACTTGCGCCAGAGCCACTCGCTGAATGTTGCTTGACGGCTCTCGTCCTGCCAAAAAAGAAAGATCACCAAACTGAAGATCCAGATCGACCAGCGCAACGCTGAGCCCGCGTTTTTGAGCAGACAATGCACTCATCAACGCAATGGTACTTTTTCCAACACCACCTCTGCCCGAGAAGAACCCAACCACCTGACCGGTATTTGGCGACTCTTGTTTAATAATTTGAATCTCAGGTGGATGGTACTTTGCACAATCTGTAAGCAAACGCTCTGCCTGATCAGAATTAATGATTCCCCTAATGCCTGCAATACGTGCGTTTAAAGCCAAGGCTTCTGTAGGGTTTTCTTCTATTAGATATACATCACGCTCAGGATCATCTATGCAAAGAGCCGCAGCCAAGTTGACAGATGTTATGTCACCTGCAGCATTGTTTACGATGATCGATACATAAGAAGGCCAAGTCTTCAGTTGAGCCCGGCACTCCTCACCGGTTGTGTATACAATTATACCGCTTGGCTCCATATTCGACGCTACACTTGGTTTTACAGGTAAGACATCTTGCCCGCTTACCGTGCTTCTTTGATAACCCTCACGCCACCTGTAAGAATTAAAAGCATAAGCAACTGCATCGTCATTCATCAAAAACGCCTCCCGGCAAGACCAAATGTAGTTGCTGCGTTGAAGAAGCTGCGATGAGCTCTTGGACGCTCTGCGGTTCTACGGCAAGCGTTACCCAGGCTAAAGCCGCCCTTGTTGATGAGCCGCCAAACATATCTGATTGACCATTTGCGCTGATCGCTGACTCGTTATTGGTGTCTAAGACCAGCACCTCCTCGGCGATTAAACTTACTTCGCTGCCATCGGAGGAATAGATGGTCACATATGAGCCGGCTTTGATTGCACCACCCACCGCCAAAACGTCATCTGAAGGTATGCTCACCGCACACAAGTCTTCCGGTACAGTTACCGGAGCTTTTAGCTCACCCAGCTTTGCACCCACAACCGGTTCGTTCTTCATTAAAGGCATTAATACAGTTTGTCCAAACACTTGCTCTTGATTGCTCAAAACCCCCGCAGGCAACAGATCGCTTATCCAGGTCTGAAGCGCTACGTTGTCTGCGCTTAAAGTCTCGCCCACTGCAACATCTCTGGTGGTCACAAATACCTCAACTTGTTCGCCGCCATATGCAGATAAGGCTTCTTCACGTCCTTGTGTCGCGTCTGCCTGTAGACCCGAAGCATAGAGAGCCATCGCTGATGCTGCTATAACACCGCACAATAAAGCCAGTAGTAGTCGCTTTTTGGATTTACCCATTACCTTTCCCCTTATTAACTGCCAAAACCATTCAGTAAATGTTTCAGTGTTAAGACAGTATGAGAGGACAGCTTATGCAAAACATCGAACACCCGACCACCGCAAGCCGATCAAGAACCGAACAACATCTGAACTTAAACAAAACGCACAAAACGACCAATACCCAACTTGGGAAGTGCCAATTTGTTTGGTGCCTCTCTTGCTATTTCCGGATATTCTTTTACTCTAAATAGATACAATTTCGCACTCAGAAAGGTCAAGTAAGGTGGACTTCAGGGCAAACATAATAGAAAGACTCAAGCCTTTTTCAGCTTATTATTGTGGAGATGAACTGGCCTCACTCATCGCGATCAAAGGCATGCCCGGACAAGCCGAGCTAAGCGGCGACCCACCCTTTAGCGGTGAAGACGGCTTGGCCTTGGACAAATCATTTGGACATCTTGGATGGGGTTTTGGCAGCAAAAGCACTCGTACTTGGTTTGGCATACTGCTAAGTCCAAAAAATACACCACAGCTGAGTGCAAAGGACTTAAAGCAAATCTGCGAGACCGTTGACCCCTTAACCATCGTCACTCTCGACAAACCTGCACACATTGCCTTAAAACAGGCTTTCACATCGGCAGAAAAAAACATCAGCCCCGATAATTTTCTCGGCAAAGCGATCAATTATCAGGGCAGACAATTTGTTGGTGTTGATAACTTTGAGGCTGCGCTTTTAGACGTAAGTGAAAAACAACGCGTGTGGGCGCAGCTCAAGCAAGCAAAATTTCCCGGTAGGTAAAGAGTTAAGCTAGTCCTCTTCTATCTCTTCTATAGCTCCCATCGGGCACTCTTCCATGCAGTCTCCACAAGCGATGCAAGCATCTTCGTTCACTGCTACGACACTGTCACCTACGATATCCAAAACACCTTGTTGGCATGCATCTACGCAAATCCCACAGGCTGAACACTCATCAGTATCTATAATCGGACGGGGCATTTTAACTCCTCTCGTTAGTAGTTGCCGGTGCAACTCCCTTGCTAGGTTACACTGAAAAACTTTTTCAATGTTTTGTTCGCACGGAATATATATTAAAGAGCAACGGTATGCAAGTGAAAATGCAGATTTTCCGGTGTTTGTCACAGGACTGTCAAATTTGTACAAATGAACACAATAATATGGCTTAAACGGTTACGAAATAACAAATTCGTGTTATTCTGTGAGATTAGTAAGCCCGACGTACTTTGGATAAGAGGAGGATGTTATGTCCGCTGCTATAGAACTGACAACTGAAAACTTTGATGAACTGGTGCTCAAATCAGAAAAACCATTTTTGGTAGACTTTTGGGCAGAATGGTGCGG
>DBCW01000126.1:4709-12969 GCA_002293265.1 Eggerthellales bacterium UBA948 | reverse complement strand
ACTGCTCTAAACACTAATTTAGCATTCTGAATAACATCAACCGTCCGCTCTCGCGTTTACAGTTATTGTTGGCGCATTACTGCCAACAAAGATCACATTAAATAAAAACGGAAAAGTCTACTGCTTGGAATGGCAAGAGTGTTAAGTGCGCTGTTATTGTTAGATGATTGAAGGCGAACAGCAGTTTATCTAACCGCAAAAATCAAATGCAGTTTATCGGAATAATTCTGTCTTGCTCGCCAAAAGGCAAAAGTCTTTCTGCAGGGCAGATTATTCCGCCGGCGCCTCGTTCATAGCCAGATAGATCGTCTAGCACCTTAAACGCGCGAATGTCTCCAATTGTCGGGCTCATGGTCTTTTTTATCTCCAATGGATGTAGTTTGCCGTCGCGCATAATGATCAGGTCAATTTCCCGCTTGTCTCTATCTCTGTAGTAGTAGATTGGGGGATCAAGCTCACCTGAGTTGTAGTAACTTTTCAACACTTCGCCAATAACGAACGTTTCAAAGAATGCGCCTATTAAGCATTTGCCCGGTTCTTAAAGCAATAACTCGCATAAAAGTTTGAAACTGAATATCGTCGTCCACATGTGTTAATTTACGCACATCTCGCTCAATATATGTACGTACATATTAACCGTAAAACATCGACCAGTCATACTCAGAATTTGCGGCAAGCTCAGGCATGCTACCTCTTTGAATTATCTTCCAGAGATCTTCTATGTTTAGACCAGGCAAGACTTGCGTATCGTTTAGCAGTCGTCTATCTGTTGGGATAAAGCCTTCGGGAGACAAGTTGGCAGATTCTTTAACTTTAGATGATCCATTCTTTTTACTTAACTGCCAGATAAGTAGTTCTCTCAAAGAAAGACCCATCAAAGTTAGGATTCCAACTCGTCCGGCTAAAGACTCTGTTACATTTTCCATCATCTAATACTGCTCATATCCACTCATATAAAAAAGACCCTTGCCGTTTGTTTTGTCTATCTCTTGTTTTAGATACGGAAACAATTCCGGGGCTTTTTGAATTTCATCTAGCAGTAACGGTGGTTTATTAATTGCCAGGAATTCCTTGGAGTGCAGTTTTGCTGATTCCAAAGTGGTCGCATCATCCATAGTAAAGACAGCCGCACTTTCAATACCATTGATGTGGTGCTCCAATAATGTAGACTTCCCAACTTGGCGAGCCTCAGTGACTAATACTGCTCCAAACATCTTTTCCAGTTTTTTCAGGGTGCTCATCGTAGCGCGAGGTATATAAGTCATACTTCCTCCCGACCAAGTTATTCTCACTATTTTATATTCAGCCGAAGAAATTGTCGAAGTTTCTACTGAGTTTATAATTTGCTAGACAAAAGTGCATAATTTATCTTGTTTATGCAAAATAATGTTGTTAAACTCGGTATAACAAGCATAGAATCGCACTAATAAACGAAGAACATTGCTTTTGGCTTGTTTCGCTATCTATAAAAAGAAGAGTGAAACGAAAGGACAGTCGTGAACCCCGAACAGCACACTAGTCATGTCAACACAAAGAGTTTATCTCAAAAAGCCGTACTCATTTTACTATCGTTTTTACTTGCCTTTACCTTGATACCCACTCAGGCTTTAGGATTCAAATACGATCTTCCTTTGCAGCCCACGCAGCCCACGCAGCCCGCACTGCCCATAAAGCCCGCACTGCCCTTACAGCCCACGTTTCCCACACTGCCTATACAGCCCACTGCAGTGATTGGTGATGACTATCCGGCTATGTGGAAGTACCCGCCAAAAGATTCGCTAGTAGATTATTGGGGCATGTATAGCCGTGAATGCGTATCGTTTGTCGCTTGGAGACTGAGCAGTGCAAATGGGTTTTGGTTGGACAGAGCCGGACTTAGTTGGAACGGCTTTGAGTGGGGTCATAATGCGCGGCTTTTGGGGTATGCCGTAGACTACAATCCAACCGCTGGCTCGGTAGCTTGGTGGGATTCAACATCTTACAATTATTACGGTCATGTTGCATGGGTTGCAGCTGTTAGTGGCGATAGAGTTCTTGTTGAGGAGTATAACTACGACAATCGAGGATTTTATCAACGACGACTGATGTCTCGTTGGGAAGCTAGTGGGTTTATACATTTCAAAGACATGCCGCGGCGTCCTGTTGTGCCAACTCCGCCAACTCCGCCAACTCCACCAACCCCGCCCATAGTGCCAACGCAGCCGGATCCGGTTCCACAGCCGACACAACCGGATCCGGCTCCACCAGTCCAAGATCCTATACCGGATCCATCTCCACCAACCCCACAGCCAATTAGTCCGGATCCCGAACCTATACCGGTTGTGCGAAAGGTTACTATCACCTTTAATTACAACTATAAAGGTGCTCCAAGA
Organism: Eggerthellales bacterium UBA948; assembly: GCA_002293265.1. Classification (GTDB taxonomy): domain Bacteria; phylum Actinomycetota; class Coriobacteriia; order Coriobacteriales; family UBA8131; genus UBA8131. The sequence goes on along the minus strand of DBCW01000126.1, from coordinate 10,597 downwards.
ATCACCAAACGCACAGGAACTTACGGAAAGTTTTTGGGTAAAAGAATGCCCTATATTCCTTACCGGCCGGGATATGTGTTCCAGGGTTGGAAAAGCAAGAGAAACGGCACCGGAGTTGGTCTAACAAAAAACACTAAGCTGTTAAAGACCAAAACTGTTTATGCAAAGTGGAAGAAAGTATCTAAATACTTTTAAGCTAAAACTGTGCGATAATGCTCACAACTACTGCAACCAAGACAGATTGAGGAGAAACTGCATATGAGTGAAAGAACGTGGGGGGCAAATGCCGTTGCTTATGAGTTAATGGCGATAACATTCAGGTATCCCGAATCCACTCTGGTCGAAGCTCTTGTTTCAGGTGAGTATCTCGAATCACTCAAAGAGGTCTCGGAAGTCCTTGGCATTGAGCTGTCTCAAGGCGAGCTGGACGCACTTACCCAATACCATGGTTTGGACACAACAGAGACCTTGCATAAGTTACGTATAGAGGCCACACGCCTATTTGTTGGTTCGCCCAATCCTGCTATCTCTCCTTTTGAGGGCATATGGCGAGCAAAAGATGATGGTGTAGAGCCATTGTTGTTTGTTAACCCGCATTCTATGGCCGTTGAAAGGTTGTATCGTTCATGTGGTCTTGGGCAGAGCGAGGGAAAGAATGAGCCTCTGGATCATGTGGCAACTGAGCTGGAGTTTCTTCAATACATAAGCATGCTTGCGGCAGAAATGATCGAGCCTGAAGCCGGTGTTAGTGTGCCGGAAGGTGGCTGGGCAGCTGTTCATGATAACTTCCTTGAGGAGCATTTTAAAGTTTGGGTGCCTCGTTTTGCTGATAAGGTTGCAGAAGAATCGTGCGAGCCATTTTATAAGACCATGGGAGCGATACTGCAAAAACTGGTCTGATCCAAACGCGGGAGCTCGATGAGCCACGTACTAATCATAAGCTATTTATTTCTTGGAGGCGTTGGCGGCGGTGCCTTCATCGTTAATGCGCTTTTGAGCCTGCTTTCGCCGATTGCAGCAGTTGCAAGTGGCTCCGAGCGGCAATCCTTGGTTTTTTCCGGAGATGCTCACAGAAGACTTTTGGGTCCAGGGTTTGTCGCTTGCAGCTTTGTCCATCTCCTCGGAATGCTCTGCTTGTTTTTTCATGTTGGGCGTCCTGACAGAATACTGGTGTTCGTTACTAACCCCACACTATCGACGGTAATGATCGGTGCATATGCTCTTGTAGCTTTGGCAATTTGCTGCATAGTTTTAAGCTTGGTGTGGCTGGGTTCAGTGCGGATGAACGCGGCATTTATTCGTACGATAACGGTGTTTGGCATGGCAGCTGCGGTTGTAGTTGTTGTGTATACAGGGCTTCTGCTGCAAAGTTTCTCTATAATACCGTTTTGGACATCACCGATGGTAACCGTGCTCTTTAGCATATCTTCGCTATCTACAGGCACGGCATTCATCTTTATTGTCTCTTATATCTCGCGTGCAAAGTTGATGTTTGGCTCGACCATCAAACGCTTAGCGATCATTGATGCGGTCTTTATCTTACTCGAGATAGTTACACTTCTAATTTTCATGGTATCAAGTTTTAACAATCCGATAACAATACAACCGACAACAGTATTGCTCTTTGGCTCAATGTCGTGGGTANNATACTCAACATAATGCTTTGGCAAAGAGACTTTGGAATGGGTGCGTTAGTGCCGGGCTACCTAGTCTTGTTGGGTGGGATATGTTTGCGCATGTGCATAGTATTGGCTGTATACTAGTGTCATGGAAGTACCGATTAAAAAAAGCGTGAGGAAATGCGACAATGTTGCCGTTTGAAGTCGACTCACATAGCGATGTGCCGCTTTGGATCCAGCTTAGGAATCGATTGGTGTATCTCATAAACTCCGGGTATTACAAACCCGGTGATCAGCTACCTACGGTAAGGGGGCTGGCATCGGAAATTTGCATAAACTACAACACTGTCAACAAAGCCTATCTTGCGCTAATGCGTGAAGGTTACATAACATCTACACGGGGAAGGGGAGCTTTTGTTAACGATCTCGATGCCGAGGAGAGCGAAGAGCAAAACAAGATTATGGATTCGCTTTTGGACGACTGCATAACAGCCTGTCGAGACCTTGGACTTTCGCTTAAAGATATCGAGAAAAGCATGATCAAAAAGATTCGCAAGATGGAAAAGGAAAAGAGCGTGGGCAAGAATGAGAAATAGAAAGCAAGTTTTGGAAGCATCTGCAAATGGGCAAGGGCGCGAGGCCATACGCGGGCGGAGAGCCATGGTCATGCCGGACAGTTTTCAAAGCGATGTCTCTCAGCTGGCCTCCAAAAATGGCATCTATTTTTTTAGTGTTGCCATATTTGTCGTATCGTTTGCATTCATCTGCCTAGTTTTTTGGCTTGTCACGCTGCGCATTGGGATAGAGGCGTTGGTAGTATCTGTGCTTGTTGCAGCTCTAATCTCATCTTGTCTGCATATCGCTCAACAATGGGAACGCGTGGTGATACTGCGTCTCGGTAAGTTCAAACGAGTAAAAGGGCCAGGCTTGTTTTTTACTATCCCGATTGTCGAGCATTGTACGCTTCGCATCGACCAACGTATTAGAGCTACTCCCTTTGGTGCAGAGGAAACGCTTACCTCTGATTTAGTTCCATTGGATGTGGATGCAGTATTGTTTTGGTTTGTTTGGGATCCGGAAAAAGCTTGCACTGAGGTGGGCGACTTTGCACTTGCTGTACAGCTATCAGCGCAAACAGCATTACGTGATGCGATAGGTCGTGCAGGTGTAGCAGAGGTCGCTACGCGCAGGACTCAGCTGGATAGAGAACTTCAAAAGATTCTGGAAGAAAAGGTCGCACCTTGGGGTATCACAATAATGTCGGTTGAAATCCGCGACATTTTAGTGCCTAAAGAGTTGCAAGATGTTATGTCCTTAGAAGCACAAGCCGACCAACGCAAAAAGGCTCGTATAAATTTGATGGAGGCCGAGCAAGATATTTCCGAGATGTTGGTGGAGATCGGCAAGACCTATGAGTTGGATGAGAGGGCATTTAGGCTCAGGGCAATGCACCTACTTTATGAAGGCGTAAAAGATACGGGAGGCACTGTGGTCATTCCCAGCGCATGGGGCGAGTCATTTGGCGAACAATTCCCGTTTGACCTCAAGAAATAAAATATTATCAGAACCGAGAATATACTAAAGGTAGATAAGATAATCATAGGATAATCATTGATTGTCATAGGATTATTTGCTACCATCTGTTAATACTTGGATTGGCCAATCCTCCATAAGCAGGGGGCATAGGTATAAGCGCCAAAAGGTCATTAGGCTTAGTTCGTGCTGCTCAAACCTGTGCTGTGGGTCTTTAAGGACAAAGTTAAAGAAAGACCGTATAAGGAGGAATAATGCCGGAAAAAGAAAAGACATTTTTAAACTTTTCGCGTCGTAATTTTCTCAAGACTGCTGCAGTTGTTGCCGGGTCTGCCTGGCTGGGAAGCAGCTTGGGGTGTACACCACAATCAACAAGTAGCAGTGGTGGTTCTGGTGGAGAGGCACCAACCGCCATGCAAGATGAGATATTTAACGTAGCCTGTCGTCCAAATTGTTTTGAAAGCTGTCAAATAAATGCACATGTGCGTGATGGCAAGCTCGTCAAAACATCTATGGCTCCACTGCCTGACCCGGCTTACAATCGCGTATGCTTGCGTGGTCTGAGCTCGGTCAGCAACATTTATGATCCCGACCGTATTAAGTATCCCATGAAGAGAGCCGGCGAGCGCGGTGAGGATAAGTGGGAGCGAATCTCTTGGGATGATGCGATCAACGAGATCGCTGATAAATTTACTGCCTATCAAAAAGAATTTGGTCCGCAATCCATCGTTAAAAGCATTGTTAGCGGTAATTACGGTCAGATCAACCAAGGATTTACAGCTACATTCTTCAACAATATCAACGCTTCAACTATGGCTGCTAGTTTAGATATTGGCAACGCTGTTGGTCTCAACAGAGTTGTAGGTTGGGCAGGCATTTGGCTTGGCAATGAAAACGCCGACCTGGTTAATGCAAAAAACATCTTTATCTGGGGCAACAATTTAACAGATGCCCAGATACAAGAGTGGCATTTTATGGCTGATGCGATCGAGGCCGGAGCCAAAACCATAGTTATCGACCCAATATTTACGCAAATGGCTGCTAAAGCAGACATGTTTGTTCCAATTCGTCCCGCCTCTGATGCAGCGCTGATTCTTGCGATGATGAACATCATTATCACAAAAGATCAGATCGATAGAAAATTCCTGCTCGAAAGAACAGTTGCTCCATTCTTGGTTCGCTTAGATACCGGCGAGTTTTTGCGCATGAGTGATCTTGGCGTTGAGCCAACAGAGGGTCCTAAAGATGCAACAGGCAAAGCCACAAAAGTGGATCCGGTTGTAGTGTGGAGCGGATCCGAGTCGAAGGGTGTTGCACTGGAAGGCGCATCAGATCCAACGCTGGAAGGCGAGTTTACGGTAGAGGGATTTGCCTGTAAGACAGCGTACACTCTCCTTAAAGAAGAGGTAATGCAGTATCCGGCCGAAGTTGCATCTCAGCTAACTGAAATCCCGGTAGAGACTATCAATGAACTTGCGCAACTTGCAACCGAAGGTCCTGTAACTCATCGCTGTGGATGGGGTTCACAAGCCTACGATAACGGTGTACATCCTCATCACGCCGGAGCAGCACTTGCTGCCATTACCGGGCAGATGGGTTTTCCCGGAGCAATGTATGGAAGCCAGGACTGGAATGTTTACTCCGGGTTTAATGCTACGCATAATGCGGCAAAAGAAGCACCGGCTGTTAAATCGCCATCCATATCTTGCTTGGTCATGGCAGATGTAATCAAGACCGGAAAATTTAAGGGCGAAGACATCACCATAAAAGCTCTTTGGGTGCATGATGGCAATCCGCTTTGTACTTTTGTAGACACCAACGGCTGGCTTAACGATGTATTTCCAAATATCGAATTCATTGTGACCGTAGATATGATGATGACCGATACAGCCCGTTATTCAGACATTGTTTTACCGTGTGCGCAGTTCTTTGAATACGAAGATGTTGTTGCGTCAGGTCCTTGCTATCACATGATCCATTCAGAAAAAGCGGTCGATCCACCATTTGAGGCTAAACCGGATCACGAGATAATGAGACTTTTGGCAGCTAAGATGGGTCTTGACATCTATCCGGAGACAAATCAACAGTGGCTAAAAGACCACGTTGATACAGAGGCATCAGCAGCTTTAGGTATTACTTACGATAAACTTGTACAAGAAAAGGCCATACGCTGGACACCCAAACCGCTTGTCAGATGGACAGACACCTTCCTTACGCCATCCGGTCGCATGGAGTTTTATGTTGAGAAACCAACTCCGCAACAAGACTACGGTCAAACTATCGATGTTGCGCGTGAGCGTCTTCCGCGCTTCTTCCCGCCGGGCGAGGCATGGCCGGAAGATCCGATGTATCAGAAGTACCCCTTCGTATTAATGTCTGAGCGCCCACGCTTCCGTGTGCATGGTCAGTGGTACAACAACAAGATCCTGCGCGAGCTTGATCCTGTGCCGACTGTCAAGATCAATCCTGCCGATGCCTCAAAGAAAGGCATCAAGAGCGGAGACCTTGTTGAGTGCTTTAATGATCGCGGATTTGCCGTTGCAACGGCATCACTTAACGATGCCATCAGACCGGGAACTTTGGTATACCCCAAGAGTTGGCAGATCAATCAGCACGTTGCCGGCGGCTGGTCACAACTCTCAACATTTAGACATGACCCTGTTATGGTCAATCAAAGCTTTATGGATGTACTCTGTGACTTTAGACCATGGACGGGAGGCGGTAACTAATGGCTAC
>DBCW01000126.1:0-4682 GCA_002293265.1 Eggerthellales bacterium UBA948 | reverse complement strand
GAAAATAATCTACCCAACGACGTTTGGGTAAACGAGATCGTAAATGTTGGCGGCGACCAGCGCGATGCGCCAAAGGGAACTTATCCAAAGCTGGAGATGTCTACATACACACTGGCATGTCAGCATTGCGCAAGCCCATCTTGTGTGGCTGTGTGTCCAACCGGATCTACCTATAAGCGCGAAGAAGACGGCGTTGTTATGCAAGATAACGAGACATGCATCGGTTGCAGACTGTGTTTGGATGCCTGTCCATATCAGACAGTTCGCGTATTTCTTGAGACCGAGCCGGTATATCACATCGACCACGCTATGGGGGATGCCGCTGCACCTGCTCACCACATTAATACGGTGGAGAAATGCACGTTTTGTGCTCACAAGTTGGATCGTGGCGAGCAACCTGCCTGCATAGATTGTTGTCCGGGGCGTGCGCGTGTATTTGGCGACCTTAACGATCCAAGTTCTGATATCGCCAAGAAGCTGGCAGCACGCGAAAACGAGCAGCTTAAAGCTTCAGCCGGCACCAATCCGTCGGTGTATTTACTGAAGTAAAAATGTGTTGGGGAAGTGCCGATTATTTGCCGGCGCTTCCCCGGATACGGGTTTCGCTATCGCTGTTTTAGGCAGCTGGCGAAGCCCGTCAGCTGTAGATCATGATTTGTTGGTCTGCGCAAGCTGATTTGCACAGAAAAGAGAACAAAATGGGACTATTAGTATGCATCGTAATTGCGGTGTTGTTTTCATGGTTTTTGCGCAAACCCGTAAAAGATTATCCAGTTGTTTTTTACGTCACAGCGTTGATTGTCAGTGCTCTTGGGATCTACTTTACATGGTTTCCGGTGTCCAATGATATTGTGAGAACCTTAGTATTTTCTATACAAAAAGGGCATCTGGCCTTTGCCTTTTTTGTTGTCGTGATGTTTATCGGCGTGTTTGATCCACGTGCATCAATACGACGAAGCTTAAATCCTGTGCGAGCCCAACTATCGATAATTGCAAGCATTCTGATCATTGCACACTTTGTTCCTTATCTGCGAGGGTACTTAAGTATGATCGGAAGCTTATTTTCATATCGATCCAGCATCATAATTTCGTTTTTCATTGCTATTATTTTATTGGTGCTTTTGGCGCTGCTCGCAGTTACATCATTTGACGCAATCAAAAAACGCATGACCACTAAATCATGGAAGACTTTGCAAAAATTGGCTTACGTGTTTTTTGTCTTGATATTTATTCATCTGGCGGGCTTTTTAACCAATGCCTATTTACAGGGAACAGATGCCGTTTTGATAAGTGGCACCACGTATATAGTGATACTGGTGTTATATGGAGTGTTAAGGATAAGGAGATACCTGATAGACAGGAAAAGCGAAGACGCTATGTGAAAGTGAAAGCGATTGCGAACCGGAGCCCCAAGCGGATCGCCCAAGCGCAGCAAAGCGCGAGTGAGAAAAAATGCAATCAGGTTTTGAAGTTACGCGGAAGTCACGGGCGTAGCGGGCGATAAAAGAATTTCGCAAGTTTTGTAAGCATGCGGCAAAATTGTGGTACAATGCTTTAGTTTTGTCCGTCGCCGCGTCTTGGTCGGAAACCAAGGCAAAGAAGGAGACCTTCAATGAAAAAAGAGATCCATCCAAATTATTTGGAATGTACCGTTCGCTGTTCATGCGGAAACACATTTACCACACGCGCAACTAAACCCGAGCTTCATGTTGAGCTTTGCAACGAATGCCATCCGTTCTATACCGGTCAGCAGAAGTTTGTAGACACCGGCGGACGCGTACAGCGCTTTGCCGACAAGTTTGGTTCTGCTTCCACAGCAGTTGCCGAGCGTGAGGCTGCAAAACGTGAGGCACGTCAAAAAGCTGCCGCTGAGGCTGAGGCTGCCGCAAAAGCTGCTCGCGATGAGAAAGCTGCTGAGAAAGCCAAGAAAGCTGCCAAGTTTGCCGAAAAAGCCGCCGCTGCTCCTGCACCTGTACCCGCAGAAGAAGCTGCCGTTGAGGCTACCGAGGCTGCGCCTGAGGCTAGCGAGGTTGTTGCTGAAGCTGTAGCTGAAGAAGCTGTAGCTGAGACCACCGAGGCACCTGCAGAGGCTCCAGCAGAAGAAGCTGCTGCTGAGTAGTTTTGGCATTGCGCAAGACCAAGCGAAACCATTTATAAACGTAAACAAAGGAGGTCGAGCGATCGGCCTCCTTTGCTATATACTGATAAACTTAAACCAAGTAGTAGGAGGACAAAAGAGACAAAAAGGAAGATTAGATTTTGTCCTAAACCAAATGAGGCATACAAAGAAACGAGCAGAGGAATCATGATGCAAGTAAACCTTCTTTATCACACACCTGCCCCCGAGCGCGCAGTAGCCACAGCAGCCCGCCTTTGTTATGCGCCAATAGGTGCAGCCGAGCTAATGGAGACTATGACTGACGAGCAGGTAGGGAAAGTGCTCGCCACCATCATGAAAAGCGGACATGGCTCAGCGCTTGAGCATGCCAGCTACACATTTGCAGTGGACGGTGTAAGTCGCGCGCTTACTCACCAATTAGTCCGCCACCGCATTGCAAGTTTTAATCAGCAAAGCCAGCGTTACGTAACTTATTCGGGTGAGCCGGAGATTGTGCTTCCGGACACGATTGCAAGTAACCATGAAGCACTGGCGGCTTTTAACCAAGCTATAGACACCGCATATGCCACATACGCTAAGATAATCGAAGCAGGAATCCCTGCCGAAGATGCACGCTACATACTGCCTAACGCCTGTATATCCAAGATCGTTATTACAATGAATATTCGTGAGCTATTGCACTTTTTTGAAGTGCGTTGTTGCAACCGTGCGCAATGGGAGATACGCGAATTAGCTCGCAAAATGCTGGAGCTTGTAGAGCCAACTGCTCCATACATCTTTATGGACGCAGGTGCCGCTTGTCGCAGAGGTCCATGCAAGGAAGGCAAAATGACCTGCGGTGAACCATTTGAGAAAGTAATTCGCCCATGACAGAAACAAAAACTGACGTCCAGTTAAAATCCGGTGCCGATGTCACTATAGACTCGCTAACTTCTGAGGGTGAGGCGATATTGCAGCAAAGAGTGCACGTCCGCGATGAGTGGGCACGCGCCAAAGAGACCGAAGGCGTGGTGTGCCAAACACACGTGGGCGGGCAAGCCTTGATCGAGGGCATCATGATGCGCGGCAAGTACAACTGGGCTGTAGCCGTGCGCGAGCCGGATGGAAACATCTATATCGAGGAGCACGATCTGGTAAGCGGACGCGATAAAAACTCTTGGCTGCACAAGCCGGTAGTGCGAGGATGCACCGCCATGGTAGAGTCATTGGCGCTTGGTTACAAAGCGCTGGACATTGCTTCTCAGCATGCCTTTGACCTTAGCGAAGAAGAGGACGAAGTTGAGAGCGAGAAGAAAGACAGACTAGACGAGGGCGACAACTCTGTCCCTGAGCAACTGCAAGCAGCGGTTGCAGAAGAGCCGTCATCTGAGAATCAAAAGGAAATCGAGTCGACTGCTACTATTGAAAAGACCGGCGTAGACAAGAATGATGCCGAGCAAGAAGACGAAGGATATTCACTGCCAAAAGGTGTAATTACCGCCGCCATGATCATGGGCTTGGTGCTGGGAATCGTTCTTTTCGTTGTCCTGCCGGCTTTCTTGACCAATTTTTTAGTTGGTGATTACGGTGAAAAAACCCTACTCTGGAACATCATTGACGGTATCATCCGCATCGCAATATTTATCTTCTACATCTGGCTGATTGGTCGCATGAACGACATCAAGCGCATGTTTGCTTATCACGGAGCTGAGCATAAGACCATACACTGCTACGAACACGGACTTGATCTCACCGTAGAGAATGCTCGCAAGTTTCCAACGCTACACGTGCGTTGCGGCACTGCATTCATGCTGATGACCATGCTCATAGCGATTCTGGTGTTTACAATCACCCCAATAGCCCCACTAATCGATCTGATGGGCGTAACCAACGAAGCCTTGCGCCTTGTACTGGTAATAATCTCACGCATAATACTTCTGCCAATAGTAGCCGGACTCTCTTATGAAATAACGGTAAAGTGGGCAGGCTCCAGACCAAAAAGCCCGCTTGTGCAATTCGTGTTGTGGCCGGGCATGCAAATGCAGCGCCTGACCACAAACCCACCCGACGACGAAATGCTGGAATGCGCCATTGCAGCTGTAAAACGAGTCCTAGAACGCGAACAACTTGAGCACGCTAAACAACAGGTGAAAACCGAAGGCACAGCACCGGCGATACCGTAAGGCATGATGCAGATACCCAAATCCCCTACAAAACACATAAAATAAACTAGCATAGCAATTTTTTTGAATTACCAGTAAAATGTACAAAACAAATAAACGAGCGACAAAATGTAGATTAAATGTACACGGAGGTTTTTTTGAGCGCTCAGAAAGCCGCACCTAAAAAGAATACAAAGCGTGCAACATCCTCGCAAAGAGGCGCTAAGACTGCGCTTAAGAAAACTACCAAGTCCTCAAGCAGGACTTCTTCTGCCAGAGCGCGTGCAAATAAAAGCGCACAAAGTGCCGCCAAACAAGCACCGCCAAGAAATCCCAGGCTTGTTCAAGAGATAATCGGCATAGTCTTAGCGGTTATAGCAATTGCGATATTTATTGCTGTCATCACACCCGGAGAAGCCATT
>DBCW01000069.1 GCA_002293265.1 Eggerthellales bacterium UBA948 | reverse complement strand
TCAGCCCACTCCAAAGTGTTTTTGGCAGCGTTGACAAACATCTTTGTTATACCGTTTTGTTTGTAGAACTCCTTGTAAAGTGCCAATGTACTTTTAACTGTGAGCATTTTACATAACTCTTTAAAGATGGTTCGGCTTTTTGGAATGTCCTCTTCCATGAAATTATCTGTATNNTAAATATCGTCCGCGATCATCTTCAATCGCTGTTTAATCGGATACGCACCATACGCCCGGAACCGTTCTTCTATCATAGCCGCACTTGCCAAAAAACGACCACAAGAATAGTCCGCAGGCTTAAAGATCGTATCCGGTATCTGCCTTATAAACTCATCCAGCATTTCCACAAAGTCCAATGTAGATTTGAATCGCACTCGCTCCTGCCAAGCCGCATCGTGTGATTCCAAAGGATCCTTATCCGCTTCAAACTCAATGACATTTTCTAACTGCACATTGGCAATATCGGCAAGACTAATCTCATATATTGGTTCCTCGCCAAGCTCCGGNNAGTACGTTGGAAATGTAATCGCCAAAGACCTTGTTTGGAGATAGAATCGTCACATTTTTTGCTGTTAACCTGTCTTTAAAGCGATAGAGCAGAAAGGCGATGCGATGCAGGGCTATGGAAGTTTTCCCTGAGCCTGCCACTCCCTGTATTATCAGCGTGTCCGCCTCAACATTGCGAATAATCACATTTTGTTCTTTTTGAATGGTTGCAATGATGGATTTCATCTTTTCATCAGAAGTATGTGATAGCTCTTGTTGCAAAACATTGTCTTGGATGTTCATTGAGCTTTCCAGTGCGTACTGCATGATACCGTTTTTAATTTTGAACTGCCGTTTGCGGGTAAGCTCACCGTCTATTTTTCCTGCAGGCGCAATATAATGGGCAGGACCAACCTCATAATCGTAAAACATGCTGGCCACCGGAGAACGCCAGTCAGAAATCAACAGTTTACCCTCGTGGCTAAATGTAAAGCGTCCAATGTAAAACACATTTTCACTGTCTGTGATGCCATCAGCATCAAGATGAGAATATGTGATGTCATCAACTTGAACATCACATCGGAAATCTATCCGAGCAAAATAGGGAGAATCTTTTAGCTTTACTATTTTATCAAGAGAATCAGCCGCAAACGCACCTGTATGATCGATCTGTCTGAGGCTCAGCTCATTTTGAAACATTTCATGTGGGTCAATCTCTCCGCGATATGCAGACATGTAGTGCTTCATGTCTGTGTATTCTTTATCCAGACGCTTAACACGAGTTTTCGCGCTTTCAAATGCTTCTTCAATATCGCAGTTTATTTTCTCAAGATGCGCTATCTCATCGGGGAATGGAATTTTGGTCGTCTTACTCATACGACCAGCTCACTTATGCCCGGTCTTCCTCGGCAGCACAAATTTTTGCGTGGGATAACCAAACTCCATCATAAGCTCAGCTTCTGCAAAACCAAGTGCCTTTAAGTGTTTGCGGTGACCAATGTCTGCCTTGTCGCCATCGCGATAAGTTGTTGTAGTGATCTCTTGAGCATCTGTGAGTTCGCCAAATACCTTATGTAAAAATGCCTGCGGTATGCCTTTTTGCCGATAAAGTGGGTGTGTTCCCATAAAATCAATGCTGCCTGTTTTGCGAGAAAAGAGCAAAGTACCCACTGCAATTTCACCATCCTTAGTTATCAATGCTTCCTTGCAAGCTATTCGATTTGCCAAGGTCTCGATATGCTCACCTTCATGCAAGTGAGGAAAACCGTCAATGACCAGCCGTACCAGCGTCATCCAGTAAGGTATGTCATCTTCTGTCGCAAAATTGATACTCCACTCACTATCTTCTCTATCCAGCATTTCAAAACTCCCTTCAAATTCGAACTTTAACTGCAATGGGTAAAACTCTTCGTTTTCCCTATAGGCATTGGGAGTGAGTTTGTACATGGAGCTGAATGCACCATGAAATGCTTGTTGGCTTTCGTAGCCGGATATAAGTGCGATTTCCAAAATGGATTTTTTGGAAAAGACCAATAGCTTAGCCGCTTCGGTTAGCTGGCGACGCTGCAAGTAATCGTGCAAGGTAAGCCCAAGGCACTTTGAAAATGTACGCTGTAAATGATGCTTCGAGTAATGTACGGCAGCGGCAACCATATCCAAATCCAGCTTTTGCATTAGATTGGCTTCAATGTATTCAATGGCTCTATTGAGCTTGTCTATGTGGTTACTTTGCGGACTCATGCAGTCTAACCTCCGTTTCAACGTATAGCATAGCGAAATACTAAGCCCGTAGTTTCATATTTTGTGACTTCTTTTGAAACGCGCTGCTGCTCTCCACCAAAAAGCTCTGCAACTTTTGCTTTGAAAAAACCTTGAGCCCTTCCGACTCCAGTGCTTTTTCCATTTGTCTGAGCACTAGAAGCTTTACATTTGCTTTGCTTTCATTATGGTGGCTAGACAAATGCGGTACCATGTATATAACTTACATTTCGCTTGCACTTTTGCAAGCTTTTCGGAAAACATTGACTTAATAGACAAAGGTCAAACAAGGAGGGATCAACGTGGGCATATGGATAAATACATGTTGTTAGCAAGGTAATGACATGCAAATACCTTGCCGGTTTGTATTAGTAACCCGGGAGGTAAACAAATGACCTATTATAATTATCGAGGCAAGAAAATATATTTCAAAGAATACGCCAGTAACGATTCGCCGCTATTTCTTTTACATGGAAACACAGCATCGTCGGCAATGTTTGAGTTGCTACTGCCGCTTTATACTCCATATTTCAAAGTGATTGTGATTGACTTTTTGGGAAATGGAAAATCTGAGCGAACGCAGGAGTTTGCAAAGGAAATGTGGTATGACCAAGGACTTCAAACGATAGCTTTAATCGAGCACTTGGGGTTCAATAAAGTCAATCTGCTTGGAACCAGCGGCGGAGCTTATGCGGCGTTAAATGCAGCCTTGGAACGTCCCGATCTGATCAATAAAGTAATTGCAGATAGTTTTGATGGAAGAACTTTCCACAAAGGCTGGATTAGCGGATTAGTTCGCGACCGCAAACAAGCAATGAATGATCCCTTAGCATCGCAGTTTTATGCATGGTGCCAGGGAGATGATTGGCGAGACATCGTTGAAAAGGATACAGAAGCGCTGGTTCGCTATATTGAGGAAGATATTCCGCCTTTTCACCATCCGCTAAAGAAACTTGATGTTCCGTATATGTTAATTGGCAGCAAGGAAGATGAACTGCTGCGAGATGATCTAGAAAATGAGTACAAAGAGATTGTTAGAGATGTCGGTCACGGCTTTATAGAGATATATTGCGAAGGTAAACACCCGGCCATGTTGTCTAACGCGGAAGAAGTGGCTTTGCGGGTAAGACAATTCCTAGAGTTCTAGCATAGATAGCATAGATAGCTTGGATTTTGCTGCGCTATTCCCACTCGCCAAGCTCATAGAGATATTAAACACCTTTGTTTAG
>DBCW01000037.1 GCA_002293265.1 Eggerthellales bacterium UBA948 | reverse complement strand
CGTCAACATTAGCTTTTTGTCGAGCCTCTTTAATGCCGGGCGGTATGCTGTCGGAATCGTTCAATTCTATATGGCTACCTTTGAGGACAACGAAACCTTCAACGGTCTGTTTGCAATCTGCTTCTATCGTTTGACCGCTTTTACGGCTTTTGCGTTTCATATGCAGTATCTGTCCACCAGTGTCTACATTTGCGTTATTGCTTAGTTCTGCCGACGGCTTTATCTCGGCAAGTGGCTCAAACAACTTATGGCCAAGCGTCCCCATGACAATCTTTGCGTAGTCTATAAATTCCTCAAGTTCGCTCTCTTTTTCCTCGGTGATGTGACCCGGTGTCGGGTCGTTGCCGTTCTTGACAACATAACGCTTGGCATCAGTGGCGAGTTTACAAAAGCGATTCTCAAGGTAGCTAATTTCCGTGGGACCGAATGAGTTGTTGGAAGTCGTGAACACAACCGCCTCCGTCCAGTAGTCCTTTTCGGGATTGCGTTTATGCTCTTGTAAGCGGTATAGGATTCCCTCACCGTTCTTGCGAACTCCCGCCTGCCCAATATACACCATGTTCTCTCCCGTCTGGTCGGATGTACCGAACAGGAAATAGACCCCACTCTGTGAAAGGTCATCACGACCTTTGCACTTGTCGAGTTCGGTACGAGGGATTTTATATGCAACCCCTGTCCAGTTGGCAAGTGTGCATTTGATGCGACCGCTTGGGTCGCCGTCCATAAGGAATAGGTTTATGCTTTTACCGCGAGTTGCCATTAGACACGACCTCCTGCTATTTTATACCTCCGCATTTGGACGGTAGGTAGAACTGAACACAAAATCCGTCACGAACTTAAAGAACTCGGGATGATCAGTAATGGCTTTATAAAACTCAATGCTCGTCGCCGAGTTACCCTGAATGGCTTTCCGTGTTGCCTTATCAGACTCAATTCGTGAATTCTGAACATCGGAGTTTTCCATAGCGTCTTGATATGATATGCTTGCTTTCACGGTTTCAGGCAAGTCGAGAAGCTGCTTTTGCGCCGCTTTATCGTTCGTCCATTTGATCCCCAAACCGCCGCAGACCTTATTGAACTCTTCGAGTATCTTACTCAAGTTCTCTAAGTCTGGAACTGGAACACCGACATCCGTAGGTACTGGAATCGGGTCTATTATTGCATTTTCGTTTGCGAGTGCAATAGACATAGTCTCCTGTGCGACGGAGCGGTAATTTTCCAAATCCACTGACTCTACAAGTCCCGCCGTATAATCATCCCCGTGCGGTGCGGGTAATATTTCCTTTAGCAGGTTCAAGAATATGGACAGCTTCTCCCATTCCTGAGACCCGTAAGGAAGTATTGTCGCGAGGAAGTTGTAGGTGCGAACGAAGTTCTTCGCATTGCTCTTGAACAGAACCTGCTCCTCGACCTCAAGGTCAAGGTATCGGTCTTTACACGTTTTAAGAATCGGTTCAAGAAGTGAGCGGTCTGTGCCTCCGAGATACAAACCCACAAAAGTTTCTACTTGGTCTTTTGTGTAGACTTGCAGGGATTCCATTGAATCAATAAGAGTATTTAGCTTCTGCGGGTCGGTTTCGCCTGAAAGCATAGTTGTGCGGTAATAGCGGTCAAACGCCTTCTTGATTACCCCTGCATCATTTGCAAAATCCAGCACAAAAACACCCGTATCCTTTTTGCCTTGATATGAGCGGTTTAATCTTGAGAGAGTTTGAACGGCCTTTATATCAGCGAGTGGCTTATCAACATACATTGCGTTTAGCAAAGGCTCGTCAAACCCTGTTTGGAATTTATCCGCTACGATAAGTAATCGATACGGTTCTTTTTTGAAATTTCGCTCGATATCTTTGCTTGGAAAGCCATTATAGCCTGATTCTGTCTTGCCCTTGTACTCGCCCGAAAAGGCAATAATCGCCTTGACTTCGCTGCGTTCTCTGGCAAGAATATCGGTAATTGTATTGTAGTATTCAACAGCGCGAGGAATCCCTTGAGCGACTATCATCGCTCGTGCTTTGCCGCCAAGCAAACTTTTAACACGCGAGAGAAAATGCTCGACGATGACCTCGGACTTCTTTTCAATGGCTGTTTGCGTAGATTCCACATAGAACCGTAAAATGGCTTGCGCCTTTTTTCGATTAAACTGCGGGTCTTTCTCCGGAACTCTGCTGGCAAGCGAGTAATAACTTGCAACAGGCGTATAATTGCGAAGTACATCAACGATGAAATCTTCCTCAATGGCCTGCTTCATCGTATAGACATAGTGTGGCGAAAACTGTTTTTCGCCGTTCTCATTCAAAACAGGATTGTCGCTCTCGTCAACAATTAACTTCCCGAAGTTCTCCAGTGTCTTGTTTTTTGGGGTGGCAGTAAAGGCAAAATAGCTTGCGTTTTGCGCCATTTTCTTGCCTTCGATGAGAGAATTGATTTTATCCTCAAGCAAATCCTCGTCGTCGGCATCGTTACCTGAGACCGCGATATTCATTGCGGCCGATAGTTTTCCACTCTGACTGGAATGGGCCTCATCTATGATTATCGCAAAATTATCGTGCTTGTAGTCCATCCCAATGCTACTGACGATAACTTCGAACTTATGAACAACGGTGATGATGATTTTTTTGCCTTCGGCAAGCAAGGTACGAAGCTTAGAAGAATCCTCTGCCCAACCCACAGTAGAGCTTACATCGGCAAACTGCCTGATGGTGTCGCGAATCTGTTTATCAAGATTGACACGGTCGGTTACAACAAGCACGGTATCATAAAGGAACTTCCCGTCCTTTTTTAACGTAATAAGCTGATGGGCAAGCCACGCAATCGAGTTTGACTTTCCACTACCCGCGCTATGTTGGATTAGATATTTATACCCAATGCCATCATGTTCTGCATCGTTCAACAGCGAAGTGACCACTGACAGCTGATGATAGCGCGGAAATATCTGCTTATAAGTCTTCGCCCCGGTATCTGGGTCTTTACCCTCTACTACCTGAGTATAGTTTTGCAGAATGTTTGACAGTTCAGCTTTAGTGAGCACATCTTCCCATAGATAACCCGTGCGATAACCAACGGATACTTCTGGGTTCCCCGCTCCGTCATCCCGCCCCTTATTAAAGGGTAAGAACCACGATTTTTGCCCTTCAAGCTTCGTACACATCATAGCTGTATCTTCGTCAACGGCAAAATGCACCATGCATTTCTTGAAGCCGAAGAGTGCGGTGTTGTGCGGTTCTTTCGGGTCACGGGCACGGCAGTATTGCAAAACTGCGTCGCGTGTTGTCTGCTTTGTGGTATCATTCTTCAGTTCGAGCGTGATAATCGGCAAACCGTTGAGGAATATTACCAAATCCGGCGACATGGCCGAAGAGTCGCTGACATAGCGAAGCTGCCGGGTCACACTGAAGATGTTCTTCTCATACATTGCCGCCGCTTCGGCGTTATCATCCGCAGGAGTTGGAAAATAAAACTCTAAGTGGCGATGTTTATAGCGCATACCACTGCGGAGGATTTTTATGACGCCATCGCTTCTCAGCTTCGTGGCAAGTGCCGACAGAAACTTAGCAGTTTCAAGCGGCGTATCGTGGATATGTAAATCCCCAACTGCCACCGGCTGTGTATCATCAAGAAAGCGAAACAGGCGCACCATATCAATGGCGTACTCACGGTTATAATTAGCCGTCACGCCTTGTTCAAAGCCATTGACTTCAACGAGGTGCTTCGTAATAGTAGTCTCGAAGCCCTTTTCACTCATGTCAGTTCTCATCATAGCCTGTGTCCTCCTCCGTTTCCTCGTCTTCACTCTTAATGGACGATTCTTCCTCCACAGCCTCATAATCAGGGATTTCCACATCGCGTAGATCGACTTTCCCCGTTACCGCATCGGAGATGATGCGGGTTTTATATTCCTCGACAAGGGCGATTTCCTCGGCTACTTTCGCAATGAGTCCATCAATTTCATCGCATTTCTTGTCGAGATAAGCTGCAATTGCTTCTTGTTCTTCCCTCGGAGGGATTGGGATATCGAATGCCTCAAAGTTCTCTTTAGGCAAGCGCCAGCGCCCCTTTTCCGCAGCGCCACGACCAAATGCATAGAAGATTCTGCGGTGGTAGCAGTTTTGTAGTAGCCGCAAAAAGTAATGTGGGTAATCCTTTGACTCGTCACGAAGCTGGAACACACGATAGTCTGGGCTTGTCACGCCGAAAAGCGTGGAGTAATCGACATAGCCGGTTATCAAATCCATATGGTTCATCGCAAAATCTCCCGGATGAACAAACTGATAACCAGAGTAGTCTTGTGCAATTTGCCCCTCATTGCTCTTCACATTCTTGACCTTTAACCCATGCTGCGTGATGGATAGAACGTCATAGCCCTCTTTGCCCGCAATCTCCTTTTTGATGCGAAAGTGCTTCTTAACCGTGCTGACTCCCCAATGGGCAGGAACGCTACCAAGCCACTTCACGCCGCTGTCTTTCATGTCACCATCTGCGTCGAGGCCCTGCGTAACAGCTTTGCTGATGACAGCTTTTTTTAGCTCCTTCAGACACTCAATCTCGCGCCGCTTGGAACGGACGAGTTTATTGATTCGGCTCCCATGCCATCCCAGCCAGCGTACAATCTGGTCTTGTTCTCTACGTTCTGGGAATGGAACAAGAACATTTTTCAAGTCCGGCATCCCTATGCGAAGCCGAATAGTATTCCACGCCCCATTCTTAGACTCATGCATCAGAATTCCCTTGCCAAGTCCGATAAGACTTTTATAAAACACGGATAGCCTGAAAATGTATGTGTAAAACTGTATGCTCACCTCATCTGTTTGTGGATATAAGGCGTAATATACAGGACTTATTGCTCCATACCAGTGACTTAACCCCGATGAACCTGACAAAACATTCATGCAATTAACAAGCAAGTCGCCATCATGCGCTATCGCATATCTGCTTAGTTCCTCTTTTGGCTTATTCCCACCTTTTTCTTTGCGTTCCGAAAAAGGCACCACGCCATGAGCAGCCGAAAGCGACAGGATGAAATCTGTTTTCACAGGGTCATTCTTCTCTTTTCGTTGCTCTAATACTGCGCCAATTCGCTTCTCTTCCCATCTCACAGGGAGCGTTCCATACCAATTCATACAAGCCCTCCCAGCACTTCGTCAAGCATACCATC
>DBCW01000021.1:23614-25846 GCA_002293265.1 Eggerthellales bacterium UBA948 | reverse complement strand
ATACAAGTAAGTCTGAAAGCAATAAAGAGAAACCAAAACGACAGTGGGTTCCACCTAAAGATGAGTGGGTAGAGTCAGGACATTGGGAGACAAAGGAGATACATCATCCTGCGGAGTATGGGGAGAAAGATGTATTTGGGGCGAGGTGCAATGATTGCGGGTATACAACAACTAGCCCAAAAGCACTTCGTGCGCATCAAGACAAGACAGGACATATGCGTTATTCAACAGGTGTGAAAATTGGTACAGCAAAATATCTAATTAAAAAAGCCTGGACAGAAAAAAAGAAAGTCTGGGTAGATACGTCACGCTGGGTTCAACGGCCGGGATACTGGAAAGAGCTGGCAATAAAAGAGGCTTTAGTATTAAGAAGAATTGATCTATACAATAAGACTATTTGGGGGAAATAATGACTAATCGTGTTGTGGGGAACGCAAAGCAAAGAGAAAGAAAGTACATTAAATTATTAAGTATTCTTCTTGTGGCGATGCTTATTCTAACGATGACGCCAATGGCTTCGAATTCTATATCAGTAGAAGGTGTACAGGCATTGGCGAAAAAATCACCCGCTTTACCTTCAAAAAGCCTATCCGGCACATTTACGTTAAAAGAGGGCTGGTCGTGCGATAGAACTTATCCCGGAAATGAATTAGGTTTTCCGGGTACTCTTAAAATGTCCGGCGCTAAGGTAATATCCTTTGGTTCAGACAAAAGTAATTATTCAAATGGTCGTTTGTATTGCACAACTCCGGGTGCGGCTAACTGGGGTCAAATAGGAGATGGCAATAATCGTTCCGGAAAAGTTAATGCCACGCTCATATCTTATGATGCTGGCACAAATAGAGCAGTTTACAAAATAACTGAAGTAATTCCGGATAAGCAGCCCTCAAATGGCGGCACCACAGGTATTCAAACTCTCGGTAAAGCCGGCTTTATTATAAAATTTGACATTCCCGGGTTTATTGAGATCGAAAAAACATCTACGAATCAAAATCTTGTTAAAAATAACCCAGAATATTCACTTAACGGGATAAAGTATGGTGTATACAAGACGCGCGAAGATGCGAACAATAAAAAGAACAAAATCGAAACAATAACACTTAAAGAGGAAATTGACCCAAAGACTAAATACCCCAAAGCAAAAGGGCAATCGAAGGCATTAGCTACGGGTACATACTTTGTACGTGAATTGGGTGGAGGCGTTGGATATGAGATTGATCAAAAGATTCATGTAGCTCATGTAAAGCCGGGAGAGTATACAAGATTCACTAAGCCTCCAAATAGACAAGGTTATTACCTTTTAAGGCTAAGTGATATACCAAACGAGGGTATTATAAGAATTGAAAAGAGATCTTCAAAACCGGATTTTGTCATAGGTAATCCGGCATATTCGTTAAATGGCGTTAAATACAAGGTTTACAAGACCAAGTCCGATGCCAATGCTGAGAAGAATGCTTATAAAACCATCACATTAAAAGAAACTAAAGATAAGAATGGTTATCCTATTGCAAGTGGTTTCGCTAAGGTTTCGCTAGGAGAATATTATGTTAGGGAGGGTGGAGGAGGCAAGGGCTACGGGATTGACAGCAAGATTCATAAAGTAGAGGCAACGCTCTTGTCTCAACCTGCCAACACTATTACATTGAAAGTAAAAGACATACCGGTTGGTGATCCAATTGGTGTAATCGTGGAGAAGCTAGACGCTGCAACAGGCAAAGCGTATACATTAGATGATCCGGATGGAAAGGAACTTGCTGGCGCTCAGTTTACAATTCGATACTACAATAAGTATCTTAGTTCGGTAGCCGCAGCCGAGGCATCAGGTAAGCCAACTAGGACGTGGATAATTCAAACTAAAGCAGGAGGCAGGGCGCAACTGTATGAGGACTTTGTGGTTCCGGGAAGCGATCCATTGTATTACGATAGTCAAGGGTTTGTGGTAATCCCCCTCGGTACCGTTCTAATTCAAGAAACCAAGGCACCGCCAGGCTACAATTTGCCTGTGCCCAACAAGATAAATCGCCAACAGATTAGAGCAGATGCACTAGAGAATGTCACACGGCTCAATCCAATAATCATAAAGGAAGTTCCTCACACACTTGAGTTGGAAAAGACAGATGCTGATACAGGTAACGCGCTTGCCGGTGCTGAGTTCGTACTTTACAAGGAATCTGCAAAGGGTAAGAATGACTGGGAAGCAGTCGCTACAAAAATTACTGATGGCAATGGTAA
>DBCW01000021.1:23417-23598 GCA_002293265.1 Eggerthellales bacterium UBA948 | reverse complement strand
TATTTCTTACCGTCATTATTCAAGCTGCCAAATGAACACTTCTTTGTTATAGATGAAGCAACAACAACCAAGACCATTAAAGCAGTAAATTATAAAGCAGGTTTTCCGATAGGTATGATTGTTCAAAAGCACGATGCTGAGACCGGTAAGGCTTATGGGCAAGATGATCCGTCCGGAGAAA
>DBCW01000021.1:0-23400 GCA_002293265.1 Eggerthellales bacterium UBA948 | reverse complement strand
TTGCTGCCGAAAAGGCCGGCAAACCAACCAGAACTTGGGTTGTTAGGACAGGTGCCGGTGGGCAAGCGTGGTTGGATCAGAAGCATTTGGTTTTTGGTAAAAGCAGTCCTCTTTATACAGACCCAAACGGCAGAGTGATGATTCCGTTAGGAACAGTACTTATCCAGGAGACCAAAGCCCCTGATGGATATATGCTTCCAAACCCAAATCCAATTGATGTTCAACAGATCACACTAAATAAAGATCGAGCTACTGTAAGCNNGTGACTCCATTTTTAATTGAAGATGTGCCACAGACTGTCAGGCTTGAAAAGAAAGACTCTGAAACAAATGACGCTCTTGCCGGAGCTGAGTTTGCCTTGTATAAAGAATCGGAGTTAGGCAAGGGTGACTGGCAAGAAGTTTCTCGAAAAACTACAGATAATAGTGGAGCATTAAGCTACTCGCCAATTACAGTAGGCTCTTATAAACTGGTTGAGACCAAAGCTCCGGAAGGTTATTTCTTGCCTTCGGTCTTTGGTCTGTCAAATGAGTATCCTTTTAGCATATATGATACAACTGAGACAAAGACTATCGTTGCAGAGAACCGTAAGGCAGGTACTCCGGTAGATTTGGTGGTTCAAAAACAAGACACTTTGACAAATGACAGTTTTGGAAGCGACGACCCCGATGGCTTAAAATTGGCAGGTGCTGAGTTTTCCATAAGGTATTATGACCAACAATATGATAGCGTAGAGGATGCCGAGCAATCAGGTGAACCCAGTAGGGTTTGGAATGTCAAGACTTTGGCGGGTGGTAAAGCCTATCTTAATGATAAGTGTTTGATTCCCGGTAGCAGTCCTCTGTACAAAGGTCCAAACGGTCGAGCGATGATTCCATCAGGTACAGTTCTCATCCATGAAACAAAAGCGCCAAACGCATATATGCTTCCTGACACAAAGTTGGTGGATATTCAAAACATTAAACTGGATTCAGAGACAAAGACCTTCACTAGTTTTAATCCGTATGTTGTCAAGGAACAGCCAAGGGTGGCGGCAGTTTTAAAAACAAACGCCATAACAAAAGGAGCAGTGGCGGGCGCAGAGTTCGCGCTTTATAAGGAGTCCGAGGCGGGCAAAGGTGACTGGCAGGAAATTGCCAGAAAAACCACAGACAGTAAAGGGATGCTTGCATATTCTCCGGTAGAGCAAGGATCATATAAGTTTGTAGAGACAAAAGCTCCAGAAGGTTACATGATGCCCTCGGAATCCGGCGTTTTGCCTGAACATAATTTCATTATTGATAATGAAACAGAAATAAAAACCGTTCAAGCGACTAACTACAAAAAGAAAGATATTCAGATAGAAAAAATTGACAAGGAGACAAATGCGCCTGTTGGCGATACAGAGTTTACCGTCTACTCTTTTCCTGTGACTATTGACGATGGCAAGCTAGCGACAGACACAACAAGCGTTAAAGCCAACGACCCGCTTTGGAAAGAGATTACGAGAGTTGTCACAGATGAGAGTGGCAAGGCAAAATTTGAAGAGCTTCCATATGGTTATTATATGCTTAAAGAGACAAGGCCAAATCCAAACTATGCAAGCTATGAAGAGAGTGGCGGTAAAGATCGTTATGTGAAGTTAGACAAATTCTCAACTGACGAGGCTCAGGTTTTTGAAGACATGGTTGTGCAGGTTGCTATCGAAGTGTACAAAAAAACAATTGCAGTCACATCATCAGGACTTGACGGAAGCAAAGAAAAAGCTGACAACAACGTTGGCAATGAAGAGTATGTCTATCATTTTGGTGCCCGGTCAAATAGCAATGTTTGGGTGGACGAGTTTATTATCACCGACGATCTTGCTTATGTAACGTCAAAAGGCTATAGGATGACTACGCTTTGGACAGGAACTTCTCCTGTTAAGATGGATTATGATAACAAGATGGCTTTGCTATACAAAACAAATAAAACAGATGAAAATGAGCAAGTGACTTTTAGCTACAATCCGCTTAGCAAAAATCCATATAACCCAAATAACCCTGAGCAAAATATGACGTTTTCAAATCAGCCGGGATGGCGCATATGGCAAGAGGAACTTTCGACTACAAATCAAACAAAACTGATGGTTTCGGATCTTGAGCTTGCAGAAGAAGAATACATTGTTGGTCTAAAAGCTGTATATGGTGGCGTTGATAAAGACTTTTTTAGTGGAGTAGGTTGGATTGAGGAAGATGACCCTCACACAGTAAAGCCAAAAACAGAAGCTGCAAAAACAGAAGTTGCGAAAACACCAAAGCTTGAGCATTGGTCATATTCTGTTGTTGCGACCGATGGGCTTTTGCCAAAAGATGAGATGGGAGATGAGACGGTTATGCAAGGATCGGTTACAGCTGATCTTGCAAGAAACAATGGCGTCTTAAAAGACGAAGATGAGGATGCTGTTGAAACACGTGTTATCGAACCATTTTCGTATCCTACTACCAGCAACGGAATTGTCGGAGACCCGGATATTTCTGACGGTGAGCCACTTGCATCTGACCCTTATAGAAGAAAGATTGCCTATAGCGGTCTACCTAAGACCGGCGACAATTATGTAGCGCTAATAGTATTAGCGGCGCTCGTATTGGGAGGTGCCGGCTTGCTGTTGGCTGTACGCAAATCGAGGAAGCGAGAAAAGTAGACACGCCTTAAATGACGAGGATGAATAGCAAAAATGGTAATAATTAATCGAAAAAACATGAGAATAATATAAATTATATATAGATAATGATATCCCTAAGCAATAAATTTGCTACAATGTATAGCAAGATATAGCACTTAGTGCTATCGGGATAAGCGTGTGGTGTCACTTCCTTGTGATACCACACCTGTTTCATGTTGCAAGGGGAGAAAAATGAAATACATACGAAAAGGCAAGCATTTTGTCCCACGTAGAAACCCAAGGGTTTTTGCAAAAATGCTCTCTCTACTCTTGGTTGTGATGCTGGCGGTAAACTTATTTCCACCACTTACTCTATTTGCTAATGAGGGCGGAAATAAAGATGCCAAAGCTAGCAGTTCGATAGTGGAAAGCGCCGGTGGTAAAAGCGACGTCGGCGATAGTTCTAAAAAACCACCTGACAAATCAACGTCAAACGATTCCGATGTCAATAAATCATCAAAAGAAAATACTGTAAAAGAAGACTCTGGTTCTAACGGAGACAAGGTTGGTAAAGAGAAAGAGTCATCTGAGGGAAGTAACGCTGGCGATGATGAAAGTACAGCTAAATCACCCGATAGTAAAAATACTGAGAAAAGTAAAAACTCAGACGGGAAAGACTCAGATGGAAAAGACACGGATGCCAAGGATTCAGACAAAGCTGAAAACGCATCTTCTGACGACTCAGATTCAAGTGTAGATACACCTGTAGCTATAAGCGGGGAAACGAGTAATTCGCTGCCGCACAAAACTGAAGCTGAGATTAAGATCAATTACCACGGCAATGGAGGAGCACATAAGTTAGTTGACAACAATATTTATAAAGTTGGCGATACTGCAAAGATTAAATTTACTCCGGAGCCTGTTCGTCAAAGTTCTCTGACGGAAAAAGATCCAAGCTCAAAAATTGAGACTGCAAAAACGAACAAGTTGAGCTCTGATAGCGAAGCACAGGAAAGCGCAATTCTAGAGGGGCTGCAAAGTAATCTTGTTGCTACTGACTATCAATTTATTGGTTGGTCAATGGATCCAAATGCCACCACAGCCATGTTTAGCAAAAATGGCAATAAGAGTTTTACGATTCAAGACGACAAGCAAAAATCAATAACGCTTTACGCGGTTTGGGATGAAATCAAGGCATCTGATTCCATCGATCTCAGCGAAGCTGTGTCCAGACCGCTATTGGGTGGTGGAGGCATTACTCCATATGGCATTGTGCCTCCGCTTGAATTTGGCAACTTAGAAAATGAAGTGATTTACGATGGTCAATCTCACAGCGTGCCAACACCAACAACTAACGATATTGGCGAACCTTTTACTTTAGAGTTTAAACCACAAGGCGGTGGTTGGGGTGCCGAAGCCCCTGGGTACACAGAAGTTGGTGTGTATGATATAGAAATTCGCGCTACCTTCAGTGAGGGTAGTGAGTATGATAAAGTTGAGACTACGGCTAAGTTCACAATTCTGCCTCGTCCCATAGAGATTACAGCCGGTAGTGCTCAAAAAGGTTACGATGGCTACCCACTTACCCTCGCGCCAACAGATTACACCGTTACCAGTAGTGTTGTAGATCCTCCGGTGGTAAGCGGTCACAGCGTGACAGGTGTTGTGCTAACCGGATCGCAAACAGAAGAAGGTTCAAGCCCAAGTACAGCAAGTTCTGCAGTCATTTTGGATGAGAATAATCGAGATGTTACAAGCAACTATGCCATCCAATATAGCAATGGTCTTCTCACCGTCTCTGAAAAGCAGATAATCAACGTAGTAATTACGGGTCTGGATAGTACCGTCACATACAATGGTACAGAGCGAGCCAACACAAGTTACAGTTGGGCATATAACAACATCATTTCAGTCGAATTAGCAACTGCAGGTGTTGGCCCAGCCGCTACGGGTACTGATGTGGGATTTTATCCACAAAACATGACAGAAGATATGTTCGTTGTCACATCTACAGATCCGGAGTATCAGGTTGGTACGATTACCGTTGTGCCCGGCGCTCTAACTATATTGCCTAGAACTGCACGAGTTATTGTCGACGATGCTTCTAAAGTATATGGGGATGCAGATCCATCACCATTTACAGCAAGCACTGTAGGGTTTATTGCGGGGGATCCTGTTCCTGAAGCCGGCGTTGACTACACAATTACTCGACCGGGTGCAGGTCTGCAAGAAGATGCCGGCACATACCCGGATGCCTTGGTGATACAAGGTACTTGGTCAGATCAAAACTACAATGTAGTGTGGGAAAACGGTGATTTTGTGATCACGCCTTATGCCGGTGAGGTTACTGTTACCATTACGGCGAATTCGGCTGACGTGGCTTTCGATGGAACCCTCAAGAGGCTCTCCGGATACACTGTCAACAACCCATTTATTGACGACATCACTATTACCCCAATGAGCGGTTTAATTGATTATGTTGAGGGCACAAATGTTGGCGTATACCCACTAACGTTTGTTCCAAGTGATTTTGTGGCTACATCAAACAACTATTCAAATGTAACTATTGTGTGTGTAGATGGCACTCTTAGGATAACAGGATCACTTGTTGTAGACCTGACAGCTAATGCCGGAAGTGCATTTACAAAAGTCTATGGTTCAGGTGATCCAGCATCGGTTCAAGCCGATATTCAAGCAGCAGTAAATGCGGAATTAGCCACGATGGGACTTGCTGCAAATGCTATTGCTGTAACAGTTAATGGCAGAGCTGCAGGTGAAGGTGTCGCTGCCTCTCCTTATGCATACGACATTTCGTACACAATTGATCCGTCTATCGCAAATCTAATTGATGCATCCGATGTATCAATAGCTGCTGAGCTTGTCATAACCCCGGCAACACTCACTCTAACTAGTGCAACTGAAAGCTGGATTTATGACGGACAAGCTCACACTAATCCGGCAGTAACAGTTACCGGTCTTAAGTTTGACGACACCTACACGGGGATTGTAGCTACAGGCACAATCACGAACCCGGGTTTGGTCGAAAACACAATAGATGAATCTGGCGCAGCGTTTGCGAGCACCCATGGGTTGCTTGCAGATAACTACACAGTAGTATCTCAGCCGGGAACACTTAGTGTCACCGGAAAAATCACTGTTGATCTAACCGCCAACGCAGGAAGCCCTTATACAAAGATTTACGGAGACGCTGATCCAACAACAGTTGAGGCAGATATTCAGGCAGAAGTAAATGCGCAGCTCGTCCAAATGGGGCTTGCAGCGGACACAATTGTTGTAACGGTTGGTGATAGAGCTGCCGGAGAGGGAGTTGCGGGATCACCTTATGCATACGAGATCACATATGCAATTGATCCATCTATCTCACAACTAATTAACTCAACCAACATTACAATTGCAGCTGAACTCGTCATAACCCCAGCTACACTTACTCTTACTAGTGCAAGCGACGAGTGGAACTATGACGGCAGTGCTCACATGAATACAGCGGTTACTGTGCAAGGTCTTAAATTTACTGATACCTATACAGGAGCTCAGGGTACCGGAACAATAACTTTACCGGGAACAGCCGAAAACCTGATCGACACAAGTCTCACAGCATTTACCAGTGATCATGGATTGCTTGCAGACAACTACACAATAGTTGAAGTTATAGGCACATTAAGGATCGTTGGTGTTATTGATGTTAACCTTACAGCCAGTGCCGGAAACGCACCCACAAAAGTCTATGGAGATGCTGATCCGGCAAATGTCCAAGAAACCATCCAGGCAGAAGTAAACTCGCAGTTAGTTCAAATGGGACTTGCAGCAGATACAATCGTTGTAACAGTTAACGGTAGAGCTGCGGGCGAGGGCGTTGCAGGTTCACCATATGCATACGACATTTCATACATAATCGATCCATCTATTGCAGGATCAGTAAGCTCAAACGATGTGTCTATTACAGCTGAGTTGGTTATAACCCCGGCAACACTAACTCTAACTAGTGCGACTGAAAGCTGGGTATATGACGGACAAGCTCACGCTAACCCGGCAGTTACAGTAGAGGGTCTAAAGCTTGGCGACACCTACTTGGGGGTTGTGGCTACAGGCACAATCACAGATCCCGGCTCTGTCGAGAACACCATTGATGCAACCAGCGCAGCATTTGCGAGTGCTCATGGACAGCTTTCAGATAACTACACAGTAGTAACCCAGTCGGGAACACTTAGTGTCACCGGTAGGATCACTGTTGATCTAACAGCCAGTGCGGGAGCTGCTTACACTAAGATTTACGGAGACGCTGACCCGACAACGGTTCAAGCCGATATTCAAGCAGCAGTCAACACGCAACTCATCGATATGGGCTTTGCAGCAGATACAATTGTTGTAACAGTTGGTAATAGAGCCGCCGGAGAAGGAGTTGCGGGATCACCTTATGTATACGAAATCACCTATGTGATTGATCCATCCATCTCACAACTAATAGACTCAGCCAACATTACAATTGCAGCAGAGCTTGTTATCACGCCGGCTACACTTACCTTGACCAGCGCAAGTCAAAGCTGGCCGTATGACGGTGTTGCTCACACTAACGCAGCAGTTGCCGTAGAGGGTCTCAAGTTTGACGACGCTCTTACCGGAGCCGTGGCAACAGGTACGATCACAAATCCCGGTTCAGTAGAAAACACAATTGATGCAACAGCAGCAGTGCTTACAAGTGCCCATGGTCAACTTGCAGATAACTACACAATAGTTGAAGCAACGGGAACATTAAGGATTACCGGTGTAATTGACATAGATCTTACAGCTGCTGCAGGAACTGCGTACACTAAGGTTTACGGAGATGCTGACCCAACAACAGTTGAGGCAGATATCCAAGCAGAAGTAAACGCACAGTTAGTCCAAATGGGACTGGCAGCAGATACAATCGTTATCTCACTTATTGGTAGAGTAGGTGGAGAAAGTGTCACAGGATCTCCCTATGCATACGAAACTACATTTGTAATAAACCAATCTATTGCTTCCTTAATAGACGCATCCGATGTATCAATAGCTGCTGAACTTGTCATTACCCCGGCAACACTCACTCTAACTAGTGCGACTGAAAGTTGGATTTATGATGGACAAGCTCACGCTAACTCTGCAGTTGCAGTAGAGGGTCTAAAGCTTGGCGACACCTACTTGGGAGTTGTAGCTACGGGCACAATCACTAATCCGGGTTCTGTCGAAAACACTATTGACGAAACGAACGCAACATTTACAAGTAGCAATGGGTTACTCACAGATAACTACATATTATCTGCTCAACCGGGAACACTCAGCATCACCGGCATAATCGGCATTGACTTAACAGCCAGATCAGGAAATGCTTATACAAAGGTTTATGGAGATGCCGACCCAACAACAGTTGAGGCAGATATTCAAGCCGAAGTAAATGCTCAGCTAGTCCAAATGGGACTTGCAGCAGATACAATCGTTGTGACAGTTAACGGTAGAGCTGCCGGCGAGGGTGTTGCAGGTTCTCCATACGCATACGACATCACATATGTGATTGATCGATCCATCTCGCAACTAATAGACTCAGCAAACATTGCAATTGCAGCAGAGCTCGTCATTACTCCAGCCACGCTTACACTAACCGGCGCTACCGAGTCTTGGCTTTATGACGGTGCTGCTCACGCTAACGCAGCAGTTGCCGTAGAAGGTCTCAAGTTCGACGACACTCTTACCGGAGTCGTGGCAACAGGAACAATTACTAATCCCGGCTCAGTTGAAAACACAATAGATGCAACAGCAGCAGTGCTTACAAGCGCCCACGGTCAGCTTGCAGATAACTACATAATAGTTGAAGTGTCCGGCACATTAAGGATTGCAGGCGTAATTGATGTAGATCTTACAGCCGCTGCAGGAACTGCTTACACTAAGGTTTACGGAGACGCTGATCCAGCTACAGTTGAGGCAGATATTAAAGCAGAAGTAAACGCACAGTTAGTCCAAATGGGATTGGCAGCGGACACAATTGTTGTAGCGGTTAATGGTAGAACCGCAGGTGAAGGCGTGGCAAGCTCGCCTTATGCATACGACATCACATTTGCAATAGATCAATCCATCGCCCAACTAATAGATTCAACAGATGTCTCAATTGCTGCCGAGCTTGTGATAACCCCGGCTACGCTCACTATAACCAGTGCAACAGAGTCTTGGGTATATGACGGACAAGCCCACGCAAATCCGACAACTACTGTAGACGGCTTAAAACTTCGCGACACTTATGAAGGAGTTGTGGCTACGGGTACAATTACGAACCCGGGATCAGTTCAAAATACGATTGATGGATCCGGCGCAATATTTACAAGTGTCAATGGATCGCTTGAAGAAAACTACGCTATTGTCGAAGTTGTGGGTATGCTTAGTGTTACAGGCGTGATTGATGTAAACTTTACAGTTGACAATGGAAACGGCTTCACAAAAGTTTATGGTGACGCTGACCCAGCAATAGTTCAAGATGTCATCCAGACAGAAATTAACACACAATTGATCCAGATGGGTCTTGCTGAAAATACGATTCTTGCATCAGTTGATGGCAGAGACGCTGGTGAAAGTGTCGTAGGCTCACCATATGCATATGATATTTCCTACACGATTGACCAAGCATTTGCCAATCTATTTAACACTGACGATATCTCGTTGTTTGCGCAGCTCTCGATAACTTCAGCCACACTTTATCTGACAAGTGCAACAGAGTCTTGGGTTTATGACGGACAAGCTCACACAAATCCGACAGTTACTGTAGATGGTCTGAGGTTAGGTGACAGCTACACAGGTGTCGTAGCCATTGGCTCGATAACCGATCCGGGCACGGCTTGGAATTATATGGACATAAGTTCTGCTGTATATACAAGTGCACATGGTTCACTTGTTGAGGAGAACTACACAATTGTATGGTCGGATGGTGTTCTCACTGTAACAGCCGCACCGCTGCCACCGGAACCTCCTGTGCCACCTGAGCCACCGGTACCACCCACTCCACCTGTAGCTCCAATAGTTCCAGTTGATGATCCGGTAGCACCTGCCGATCCTGCACCTGCTGCACCTGCACCTGCTGATCCTGCCCCAGCTGCACCTGCGCCAGATCTTCCCACACCTGCGGATCCGGTAGAAATCCCCGAAGATGACACACCGTTAGCACCGGGTCCGATCGGTGCATGGGCATTGCTCAACTTAATCATGGCAATTCTTGGTGCACTGCTGGCGCTGATTATGTTTGCTACTTACTTCTTTGATCGTAGAGATGAAGAAGATAAGAAGCGCAGAAAGAAGAGTTATAACAAGTGGGATGGCGACAAGTATGCAACTCACGAGGTAGAAAAGAAACGCCTATGGCCTCGCATAGCTGCTCTCGTTGTGGCTATTATCGGATGCGTACTCTTTGTTCTGACTGAGGATGTAACACTGCCAATGGTTATGGTTGATGAGTGGACGTTGCTACATGCAGTACTATTTATCTTACTGGTAGTCCTTGTCGTGACCGGTGCATTCAAGTCAACTGTAGAGGAAGAGGATAAAGAAGATAGAAGCGAACTTAGGTAAAAACATATCGAAATAGTGATATAATAAACGAAGTTATATAAAACAAATAAAAACTTTTCTAAAGCGCCCCCCAATCCCACTACCAGGGGGCGCTTCTTCTTGATGTAATGTTGAGTGAAGCACAGATTTCAGCTGGCAGATGAGTGGTATTTAAAGGCTGAGGGCGCTTCTTCTTGATGCCATGTTGAGTGAAGCACAGCGTAGTCGAAATCACAGTCCCCACTATCAATCTGTAACACCCTCTGTCATTCCCACAATCCCTACTGCCATTCCCGCGTAGGTGGGAATCCAGTTTTATATAGAGTAAGTCGTTTATTATGGATTCAAGCCGGAGCGACAATGACAACCTGGGATACGTGCAAGGTTTCAGACGGTCTGTCCCAATAAATTCAGATGCCAATAAAACAGCAAAAAATATATGATAATAGTTAATATCTCAATTAGAAATTTGATAGAATAGATAGACTATACTGAGTGACTGATTGTTGCGAAGTAGACAATGCAAACAGGGGAGGAAAAGTGAAAAACGCGGAACCGTTTGGGCGGCCAGATTACGCACCTAAAATGATGCGACTACTCATAAAGTTGACTCTTTGCTTTCTGGCGATCGTACTTGTTTTTAGCACTTCACCTTACACAACAGCGTATTCACAAGACCCTGAGGGCGCAACGCAGACTAATGAGCAATCTTTTGCTATTGACCAAGGCACTTTTGAAGAAACAGAAGATTCAAATCAGGGCAGTTGGCTTGAAGATGCAATTGTTCATAATATGGAGGGTCTAGATCTTGATCTAATTGAGGATAGTGGCGCAGATTCGCAAGAACATTTCGATCAGGAATTAGCAGAAGAAGTGACAAGCCTTGACAACGATGATGGAGTCAAAACACTAACGGTAAATTATAACCATGAAAAAATCTATGGTCAGCCGGATCCTCAATCACTTGAGGAGATCAGAGACTCATTGCAAAATGAGCTTAACAACGAGTTGATTAATAACGGTTTTAATGCGGGAGATGCCAATGTTTCTGTGGCAGACAGATCGCCGGGCGAATGTGTAGGAACGTATTCCTACCTAGTTAATTGTGATATAAGCCAACAAGCAGCCGAGCAGATTACTATCGCATCAAATTGCACGCTGACAATTAACAAGCGTCCGGTTAGGATAATTCCCAATGCTGCGTCAAAGACAGTTGGTGATGATGACCCGCAGCTGACAGAGCAGATATCTTGGAACCCGCAAGATGGGAATTATGAACCCATAGAATACACATTAACAAGAGAATATGGTGAGGAGGTTGGTAGTTATAGAATTAATGTAATACTGCTAAACGGAACTAAAAATTACAACGTAATTTATGGCTATTTACCCGTATTCTTTACTATAAACCCCGCTTTCGAACAGACAATAATTCCTCCACAACCTTTTGATCCATTCGCACCTGAACCCACAGCACCAGCCCAGATATTCGGGCGCTCTCAAGATAGTTTTTTAAGTCCTATTGTTTACACAGAACCGGATACTGATGCAAATTCTTTAATGCCAAGTACAAACACCAATTCCGATGCAGGCACATCAGAAACGCAAGTAACTGCTAACGATCAATCTACAACCGAATCAAACCCAAACGCAATCTCATCCAACCAAACAGCGCAACCCATAAGTTCAGCCCAAACACCAACGACGGTCATGGCACCTATAGCAAATGAGGAGATTATCTACGACCAGTCATGGGCAACATTTAACTTATTTCTTGCGCTACTGGGTCTGATAATTGCAATTGGCGTGCTCATAAACTATTTCACTCAACGTAGACACGAAAGTGTTGGTGACTTCAGAAACGGCAACGGCAAACAAGGCATGAAAGTGATTGGACAGGTCGTAACTTGGGCACAAGACCACGGCAGATCAAAGCGTAGACCTCAGTACACAAAAAAGCGCTTATGGCCGCGTGTGCTTGCATTTGTGCCGGCAGTAATAGGTCTGATCTTTTTCTACATAACTGAAGATTTCACATTGCCACTTGGATTTGTAGATCAATGGACGCTTTGGCAAGCAGCAATACTTACTTTTGTAATTCTGCTGGCAGTAGTAGGACTGACCGCCGTGACCGACAGCAAGAAATACCAAGAAATGCAGACCAGAAGAAAAAACCGTACTAATGTTGATGGTGNNTCTATATCGGCACTTCCTTAAACAAATCCTTTAAAGTCACAGTGTTTTGGATGTTGTGACTGTAGGCATTTAATTTCAACCCGTAGCAGGTAATCAACACCAGATGCATTGTTTTTCTGGTCTTTGTCTCGCTTTGAAAGGCTTCTTTTCTGGTCAGCAGTTTTTCGCTGTAAGCTTTGTCGACAAGAAAGCTGTTTTTGCTGTATTTGATCTCACAGAGATCGACCACATTGTCTGCTCTGTCGATGATCAAGTCTATTTGTATATTGGTGTCGGCTTTAGTGCTTCGCCACGTTGAAATCCTCGTGATCACTCCTGTCACACCGAGCGCGGCCTTGACTTGCAGTGTATGATTAAGGCAAAGTTGTTCAAATGAGTGTCCTGCCCAATTGTTGTAGCCACCCGTTTCTTGCATGGATTGCCAATACTGCTCGCCCTTAGCTTTTTTGCCTTGCATATGTGATAAATAAAAGAGCGAGAAGTGATCTTTTAAGCGATAGAGATAGCGGTCGGCTTTTCCGGAGTAGTCATAGTGGCTGTCTAAAAAACCGGACTGTTGTAGTTCTTCTAGGTCGCTACTCAATCCTCCCCCCGAATTTCTGCCCGTGGCGGCTATAATCTCATCTCGCGTGAGACCTTTGCGCTTTCTTGCTAGCGCTTTAACTATTGCCACATGCTTCTCGCTATGTTTAAAAAGTGAGGCATACATTTCATGAAACTCATCTCTCAGGGGTGCATTTGAGGAAAAGCATAATGAATCAACGTTTTGAACAACACTCTTACCTCGTTCGAATAGGCTTAAATAATAGGGGATTCCGCCAAAAATCATATAGCTGTCTACAATTGAGCGACGATCATAATCTATGTCTTTGCTGAGGAAGAATTTCTCACATTCAGATAACGTGAATGGTTCCAGCAACAAGCGCCTCGTTACTCGATTGTGCAAGCCACCTTTATCCTTAAATACTTTTCGGGTTATCCAGGAAGAAGAAGATCCACAGATGATAAGAATCAGATCAGGTTGGGACGATCCCCAGCTGTTCCAGAAGTGTCCGAGTGCCGAAAGAAAGCCAGACTTAGGAGTATCAAGCCAAGATAGCTCATCGAAAAACACAATACGTTTTTTACCTGCTCTTACTTTGTGGCGGTTGAGAAAATCTATTAGCTGTTCAAATGCTTCAGGCCAGTTTTTGACGTTTTTTCGCAACTTGGAATCACAGTGTTTCATGGCAGCATGGAAATATCCCAATTGCACATTCATGCCTTCACCGTATGCTCCGGTGAGACTAAACATGATATCGTCTTGAAAAAACTCACGTATCAAATAGGTCTTGCCTACACGCCTGCGACCATATACCGCTAGGAACTCCGGTGACTTAGATTCTTTCAATGTAGAAAGAATGATCTGCTCTTTTTCGCGTCCAATAATCTTCATAACATTACTCCCTTATAACTCGCCAAACATATGAAAAAATTAGACGTTTGGCAAGTTATATTATAAAGCATTTTTAAATAGACTGTGAAAATAGTGTTATAACTCGCCAAATAAGTAGAAAAATGCAGTGTTTGGTGAGTTATAAATAATATATGCAAGGAAAAAGACAGCAGTTTTCATTGCTCGAACTTGACTTCTCAGGAAAACGTCTGTTTCCTTATATAGCAGAAATCGCTTCACCCCTGACGCATTACCGAAGCGTCAGGGGTGACGAATTTCCATTAGGACTTATCTATAGAAAGTACTTATAATCAGATGTGGTTATGCTGTTACTTCGGGTGCTTTGGTCCACGGAAGTTTGCCGATATAGCGCATTGCAAGTATTAGACAAACTGAAACGAGCGCATAAACAATCAATCCAAAGATTAGTGCGCCAAAGTAACTTCCACCCCAGTCATAGAACAACGCTACGACTGTACCCGAGAAGCCACCTAGGAAACCCTTAAGCGCAAGCACCCAACTTAGTATCTTTCCAAAATCTCTTGGTCCATAGATTTTACGAACAACGAGAGGTACTCCGAGATTTAGGAAGACTACGTTAGAACCAAACAATAGGGCGCCTGCCCAGAGTCCCCACTGGCTGGTTCCAAGCAGCAACCAAACCACAAACGCCAGAACGTTTATTGCAAGGAATATTATCATGGTTGGTTTAATACCGAGCTTATCTATCATGAATCCTTGTACGAGAGCCGATATCATGGTGCTGATCGCATAACAGGAAACCATAGTGGCACCTATCAGTGCTATATCTGCATCTGCAATTCCAAGAGGGGCAAGAAATTCCGCAGTGATGGCGTTGAAGTTTGACCTGAACCCATTGCCCATTGCCATGACGACTACGGTAAGTATCAATAAGTATACAGCGACATTTGTCCAGACTTTTTTGAAACTTACGCCGAGCGTGAGATCATCGCTTTCCTTAACCTCGGCAGATTCATCTGCTTTATAGCCGAGAGGTTCAAGGCCTTTTTCTTGAGGTGTTCTTACGTATATAAAAAGCGCAAACGGTAAAGTAAAACATGCTAGGAGAGCAGCACAAACAAAGTATCCAACTACATATCCTTGAAAGTTAATTACCAGAGTAATTACAATAGGCCATACTGCTTGTGCTATACCGGCACCGACATTGCATATACCTACCATTCGCCCACGAATCTTAGAGCCAAACCAGTTCGATGCAAAATAATTTACCGTTAAGGTGTTGATGCCGTTCATAACAATACCGAAGAGTATTCCTGCGATATAAACCTGTGTAAGACTTTGTGCGGTAGCCATGAGAATGACGGCTATAATGTCTATACTGACTCCGGCAGTCATGAGAAGACGTATCGGAACTTTTTTATTTTGTAATAAGTTTCCCCAAATCGGAGAACAAATAGAATAGAACAGACCATAGAGGGTCATCCAAAAAAGCACCTCTGAGCGGGTTACTCCAAGAGCTCCGGACATAGGCAGTACAAAAATACTAGAAAGGCTACCCGTCAAAGACCATACGGAGAGCTGCGAACAAAAGATTCCCGCAAGAATCAAATACCCATAATGAAAGCGGGGCTTCTTTGTTATTGCTTCTGCACTCATTATTACTCCTTACTTGACACTTTTCTTATTTGGTGAAGCATGTCTCGACCTCTTTCTCCAATTAGGTCGATATGTTGGCCTAATTATTTACACATATAAGGCACAGCCTTCTGCGGGTTATTTTTTTTCAGCGTCGAACAAGTCCTAATACTTACGGTGTTATTCTCACATNNATACTTGGTACGTCACGCATGAGACATCCCATGCAACAATCTTAGCAATGGTGAGTTGTTGGCAATTAATTGATCCAGATCGAATCACCGCTCTAGGTAATTCGACAATGTATGAGAAAGGGTAAGTTTAATGGGTAACTACCGTGAGTTTTTAGATAGTGTAGATGAAGCCGCCTATCATAAAGGCGAGTGGACGTGGCAAGAGGACGGTTTTACCGTTTATCGTACACATCCATATACACCGCCGGGCTGTCACAACTCTTGTGCATGCTTGATGTACATGAAGGATGGAATACTGGATCATGTTGAAGGCGATCCACTGGAGCCTTACAACAACGGCAAACTATGTATGCGCTGTTTGAATATGCCCGAAGCTACAAATCATAAGGACAGGATCAAGTATCCGATGCGGCGAGTAGGTGAACGAGGGGAAAACAAGTGGGAACGCATATCTTGGGATGAAGCGCTGGATGAGATTGTTGAAAAGGTCAACTACTTCCATGAAGAGTATGGCTATCAATCCATAATGGTCGTTCGTGGTACCGGTCGTGACATAGGTTGGGCTTCAGGCGTTTTAGCTCACATGGGAGTGCTCTCACCTATGAATGACATTGTTTTCAACATCGGCTTCTCTTGCTATACACCAAGAACATTAGGCTCAAATGCTGTCTTTGGTGATTATTGGCTCGCAGATGCTTCTGCCGGACACGAAGATCGTTACAATAACGCCGAGTGGCGTGCACCGGGCACCTGTGTTATCTGGGCCAACGAACCTTTGAAGTCAAATGACGATGGTTATCTGGGGCATTGGCTGGTTCAGTGTATGCAATATGGAACAAAGTTTATTACGGTGGATCCACGTCTGACTTGGTGGTCAGTCAGATCCGAATACTGGCTGCAATTGCGTCCGGGAACAGATGCTGCACTAGCTATGGGCATGCTCAACTGTATCGTTACCGAAGATCTTTATGACCATGAATTTGTTGAGAATTGGTGTTACGGTTTTGAAGAAATGTGTCAAACAGTAGCAGAATGGACCCCTGAACGTACAGCAGAAGTTTGCGATGTCAGCGCCGACGATATACGTGGAGCAGCACGCTTGTTTGCGACACAGGGTCCGGGAACCGTTCAGTGGGGTCTCGCTTTGGATCAATGTCCCGGATCGCCGGGAGCGAATCTGGGCATTATGTCGCTGATTGCAATATGCGGATATGTTGATGTGCCGGGTGGCGCAGCTATCATCCGTAACGCTTACGGTTTTCCAAATCGCTTGGGTGAAGACGTGCTCCCGCCCGAAATACTTAAATTGCGTGCTCAAAAGGTTGCCGCGAATGCAGTATGGGGCGAAACCAGACAACCGCTTTGGGACTGGGAATCTCACAGCCCCAATCGCGTGCGTATGGCTTTCTTCATGACATGTAATACACTGGGAAACACCGCCGGTGATCCCGGCCGTGTGTATGATGCAATTAAAAATAGTGTCGAATATGGAGTAGGAATCGATCCGTATCTGACACCTACAACTGCATCCTTCTGTGACATTCTTTTACCTGTAGCTATGTCTATCGAACGTAACTCCATTCGCAACTGGTGGACACCTTTACGTTGTACACATGAGCTCACAACTTATGAAGAGTGCAAGACTGACGAAGAAATTGCAATCATGATTACCAACAAACTGCATCCGGGTAAACTTGGTGACATCAAGAATGGCAAGGATCTGATGAATTATCTTCTTGCCGGTGGCTCCTTAGCAGACAAGAACGCCAAGGACTGGGAGCAAGCGATCTCTCAAGATGATGATGATAAAGCGGGAGAAGGAAAAGTCTTCAATCGTATACAGGCAGCCTATGTGAATCGCGGTGACAAGTGGCCTGAAGACAAGGATTTTGATGCATTAAAAGAGATGAACTACAGCTACGACTCCTTCAGTGATCAGTATTATAAACATGAAAGAGGAATTCTTCGTGCCGATAACCAACCTGGGTTTAATACTCCNNACTCCTACCGGGCGCATTGAGTTGTATTCATTAATGTATCAGACATGGGGTATCAACCCATTGCCCGAGCACATTGAGCCTACTGAAAGCCCGATATCCACACCGGAAAGATATGAAAAATACCCATTGATATTAAACTCAGGCGTACGTTCCTACGAGTTCTTTCATAGTGAGCATCGTCAACAAAAGACAATGCGCGAATTCCATATGTGGCCACAGGTTTGCATGAATCAAAATGTTGCCGATAAGTACGGGATAAAAGAAGGCGAGTGGACATGGATAGAAAACGATCAAGGACGTTTTAAACAGGTGGCTCATATCGTTCCGACACTTAAAGATTATGTAATTAGCGCTGAGTCTGGTTGGTGGTTTCCCGAAGACGATGCTGCGGCTCCTACTTTATTCCGCACATTTGACTCCAATCCGAACTGTGTAATCGACATAGAAAAGGTAGGTCCTTATGGAATCGGTAGTATGGGCAAATGTACTTTAGTCACCATTTATCCTGTAAAAGAAGGAGATATTTCCCCGACACAGCAAATTGTGGAACTTGGTGGCTTTGCTAAGCAAAAAG
This sequence comes from Eggerthellales bacterium UBA948, assembly GCA_002293265.1. Lineage (GTDB taxonomy): Bacteria > Actinomycetota > Coriobacteriia > Coriobacteriales > UBA8131 > UBA8131. Next base: position 5,192 of record DBCW01000021.1, on the reverse strand, counting down.
CTTTTCGCGAGTCATACCAAGCAAAGTGGAATGATTAAGCAAAATTACAGTACTGTCATAATTACCTGTAGATAGGAGACACAAATGAAAGGCTTGTTAGTTAACTATGAATATTGTACGGGGTGTCATAGTTGCGAGGTGGCATGCAAGAAGTATCTTGGGTTGAAAGAGAACGAATACGGTATCAAGGTCAGTGAGATAGGACCCTTTGAGTTTTCTAACAGTTCCGAAAATCCCAAGGAAAAATGGGAGTGGCATTTTATCCCTTCACTGACAAAAGCGTGCAATATGTGTGAAGACCGCGTTGCAAAAAACAAAATGCCCATGTGCGTACAGCACTGTCAGGCATGGTGCATGTATTTTGACGAAGTAGAGGAATTAGCAAAGAAGATTGATGGTGATACGCGCTGGGCACTTTTAGCGAAGAAGGATTGATATAGCATTGTATTAACGTGGCGGCTGCAGCCTTCAAAGTTACTCGATCAAATTGCCAAGAAGCCTGCAGCCAACGTTGAGGTCAACCGATTACGTTGGTCTATGGAAAGGATACTTCGATGAACAATAATACTAAACTGTTTGTGACAGCATTGATTCTTTGTATTTCCTTGAGTTTTCTTTGCGGGTGCACCAGCGTGTATGGTAGTAACGAAGATATCAAAAACACAAAGTTTTGGGGCGAAAGTGTGACCATAACCAACGAATTCGATCTACTCAACATATATCATAGGGGTCCTTACGAAATTGAGATCACTCCGATCGGGCTTACACAAGTGGGCGAAGGTTCGAGGCTTGTAGACTGTATAGAAATACGTTATTTAGTGATTGCAACTCCCGATGGAGAAGGTGCAGAGTATGCTGTCAGCGTGACTGCTATAAATTGCCTTCAAGAAAACTTTGGTGAGGTTAAAACCAGCGTTTGGTTTATTGACAAATCTGGGACACGTTATCCCGACATCCGTGAAGGAAAGCTTATAGTTGGGACTCCTTATGTGTTTTACATACCCATAGATTACGGAGCCGAGTCTTCTGGTCTTTACTGGCTTACCGTCAGTGACAGAAGCGGTTATTATGCTCGCTCCGGTGAGACCTATTGGTATCGGATCGAGTATTGAAGAAAATAAAACAGAAAAACTATCAGATTGATTCGGAGGTATGAATATGTGTTTTAGACCGGCGGTAGCAGAGTCTCTTTCTAAAGTTTGTCCGGAATGCGGTTTTGAGAACACCGTAATAGCTACTCAGTGCATCCAATGTAATGCAGAGTTGCCAGATTCCGTTCCAGGCATGGCAGGCGCTCCGGGGATGCCTGGTGCTCCGAGCATACCAGGCGCTCCTAAGCCTCCTAGCATGCCGGGAGCACCCAAGCCTCCAAGCGCACCGAGATCGCCCGGTGGTCCAACTTCTTAGAGTCCCACATAAAAGCAGAGTAATGCGTGATAATCTGCACATCTGCTTGCTTGATAATTCACTTTACTTGCAAAGAGGAATGAAACATGGACAATAAACCAAACTCTTTTTTAGGTGGGATTAAACGCAAAGCTCAATTTGGGCATTTGATATGGGCGGCAATGTGCTGTAACTCATTTGCCGCCTTTTTATCGGTATACGGTGGTATTATCGCCTTGCCGCTATCAAATGATTTGGGTGTTACTCGTGGTGAAGTCATGTCTTACGGTCTCTTTTTTGCCGTAGCATTTGTAATATTTTCACCGATTTGGGGGTATTTACACTCAAACAAAAAAGTACCAATAAAGTTGGTTATGGGACTTGCTATCTGTGTGCAGCTTATCTGCATCGCTTTGTTTGCTACATCCTCATCTTTAGCTCAAACGTATGTAGCCGGTTTCTTCTTGGGAATGACATCGAATGGCATTTTCTACATCCCCAATAACGTGTTTGCGTCATCTTGGTTTTCAGATCGTGTGCGCGGCAGATATTTGGGCTCCGCATTTTGTTTTGCGGGACTTGCTGCCATTGTTTTGCCGGCGTATATGCAGGTGTTTATTAGCTTGTATAATTGGCGAATGGCTCTTTGGGCATTTTTTATTATGAGTGCGGTTCTGATGATACCGTGGCTTTTTATATACACTCGCACTCCCGAAGAAAAGGGTGTGAAGCCTCTAGGTTATAGAGAAAATGACGATGTGGCAGAAAAAGTAGCTGGTGAGCGGCTACTTGAAGGCATGCGATTTAGACGGATCGTTCGTCACCCCGTCTTTTATCTGCTTTTCTTTTCGACGATGTTGCTTTCGTGTAACGCAGGATTCGAAAACAGCTTTCCTGCAATCGCTGATGAGGGGTTATCCAACACCGTCTTTGCTTCAGATTCGGCAATGATTGCAATCACAATGCTTTCAATTGATGGATTGTTTGATCTTATCGGAGGTTTACTGGTGGGTACAGCCGTAGATAAGCTGGGGTTGCGTTTTTCTGTTCTGCTCTGGCTTGGTCTATTGTTGCTGATGTTTGTCGGTTTGATCTGGTTTAGAGATACTCCGATGGGTCTTTATGTTGCAGGTGCTTGTTTTGGTTTACATACTTGCATCCGCAGAACGTTAATCCCATTTGTAACCAGAAGCGTCTTTGGGCCAAAGGATTATGCGAAAACACTGGGTGTAGTTGGATCTGCAACCGGCTTTGTCAATGGCGTATCTACGGCATTGATTGCCTATACTTTCGACTATACAGGTGGTTGTGAGCTCGCCTGTCTGATCGGTTTTGGTGTAGCTTTGCTGACAACAGTCTTTCTGGGCTCGTGCCTATTTTTCCTCAACATGTATAAAAAACAAGGTAAGGAAACTAGGTTATAGGGCTTTTCTCAAGCTTGGGAAGGAGACGCAAGTATAGACGTGCGGTAGGAAGCACACATGGGCTTCCTAGCATCTTGATGACATCGCTTCTTATGGGGTAAGTATGCAAGATAGTTGTCTTCGATCTAAGCACCTAAGGCATATCATTGGTATCGAACTGGCCTTGCAGATGGGAGTTCATTTAAGTAACCCCATCATGTCCAATTATGCGGTGGCTTTAGGAACGACTGTAGTGGTAGCGGGATTTCTTGCAGGCTTGAATGGTTCAGCAGCTGTATTGGTCAGACCAGTGAGCGGGTTGCTATCCGACAGGCTCAACAAGAAGCTTCTCATGATCGTTTCAGCTTCAGTTATGGCGCTATCGGTTTTTGGTTGCGGTTTTTTTGACAATATATTTCTTATCGCAGTATTTCGCATTTTGCTAGGTATCGCTTTTGCTTTTAAATCCATCGTATTGCTCTCGGTGGTATCTTTGACCTCGTCAAAAGATTCGATTGGGCACAACGTCGGTTGGTTCAGCATGTCTCATACGTTGGCATGCGCCATAGGACCACTTGTCGGCGCCGCCATAGGATCGGCATTAGGGTTTCAATATACTTTTATATTGGCAGGTATGATTATCTGTATGGGTCTGATACTCTTGATATTTTTCGACTTTCCCGTCGTTGAGGTCAAGTATAAGAAGAAGTTTTTCGGTTCTATTAACGTTAAGTATCTTAGATCATTTAAACCAAGTCGTCTATTTTTTCTGCCGTCGCTAAACCTTGCTTCGGTCACTCTTTTTCTTATGATGGCACAGAGCTCTATCAGTTCCCTGATTCTGCTTACTGGCGATATGCGAGGAATAGTAGGCTCCGCAGTTTACTTTTCAACTTATGCAGTGGCTGGTCTAGTGTTTCGTCCATTCATTGGAAAGTTGAGCGATACCTGTGGTCTGACGACCGTTTTTCTTCCTTTGTCGTTTTGTGCGATTTTCGGTACGCTAATCCTTGCTTTTACAGCTCACTTTATTGGCGTTGCACTCGCCGGTCTGTTTGTTGGTATCGGACAGTCATCTCTATATACATCGCTTCAAGCTGAGGCAATAAGGGGTGTTTCAAAAAGAATGGTTGGTAGATCGATCAGCACGTTTTATATCGGTGCAGATCTTGGAATAGCTCTTGGTTCTTTTGCTGGAGGTGCTGTTTTGCAGTGGTTTGGTGTGTTAATGTTTTATATTTTCACCGCTCTATTGTTTTTGGTTGCCACAGTTTTGTTTTTCAGCACTCATCGAAGGCGAGAAAGCGAAAATAGGGAATGAGGTAATCAGAATTCGATTTATTGGTACAAAAGCAAACTACATATTGTGAGAAATAATCACTGGACTTTCTTTCTTTCGACCATATCAATGAGTTCTTGCTGTGAGTGGACTCTCAATTTTCTGTAAATTGAATAAATATGAGATTTTGCTGTATTGTGAGATATATAGAGCTCTTTTCGAATATGCTCGGCATTGCGACCTTGCGCAAGATACTTGAGAATTTCTGTTTGTCGCTCTGAAAGATTATATCCATCTGCAACTGCCTGGATCTTTCGCACCCAAACACCTTTTTGCATGCTGATTTCGGAAATCGAGGCAGCTGTATCTTCGTCGAAGATGATGGTTTCATAAGCATCCAAAGCCTTTTTGCTTGAATAAATGGTGCTGCAGGCGAACACAAAGACAAGCAAGAACGCTGTAAGCACCTTTATCTCAAAATTACCGTCTACATAGACCAGGTAGCCAACTATCAGACCCCCAAATGAGCCGATTAAACCGCCTATGTGATCCAAACCACAGGTAAAATACAGCTCGATCTTTCCGGCTTCAAAGCTTGATGTGTCCAATCCTTCATCGATGTTCATAACACGCAAAAGCCTGCCCTCGCAGATCCATATGACGCACAAAATCAATAAGCCCATACTGCTTAAGAACGGAGCCAGAATCAGCATGGGGGCTACAATGAGGAATGAAGTAAATAGCCATTGCGGCCCTTTGTAGTTCGCTAACCTGCTCTTTCCAAAGATCAAAAGAATTAAACACGTCAGAAAAAGAGAGCCTGCGAGAGCCAGCGAGAACTGATTAAGATTTAATCCGAGTGATAGTAGACAGCCTGTTCCAAGACCTAAGACAAATGTTTTAATTGCTAAAATCATTGGGTTATGCGAGAAGTAGTTTTGACGCGCTTTCGATTCAGCTTTCGTAGCATAAGGGATGGTGTTTGGTTTAAGGTGGTTTGCTATTAAGAGAAAAACAATAGAAAAAGGCTCTTCGGTAGTTTGTGTGGGTGAAAAACTAGTATTAGCCATGATCAGGATATGAAAACTGAAGTTTTGAGCGCTGCGTGCGACAAGGTAAGATAA
>DBCW01000044.1:65269-65394 GCA_002293265.1 Eggerthellales bacterium UBA948 | reverse complement strand
TTCAATGACTTTTTCGATGCATTAGAAAAGCGCATAGAAGATGAATCCGGCAGTGAAAAAACCAAAGCAAGGATCGAACTTAAAGACTACATCTCAAACAATATCGATTGGCTTGACGGAATGAC
>DBCW01000044.1:11915-65261 GCA_002293265.1 Eggerthellales bacterium UBA948 | reverse complement strand
GTATCAATCTCGGGGCGATTCAATAGTTATTTAATCTATGTTATCGTGTTTGCTGATGAAAGATTGCTGGAAATCTCTCGATTTCATTGCTGCGACAATCCATCTTCGGAGCCTGTCGCCACTATCCTGGGTGCCGTACCCGTAAAAACGTAACTCACACCTGGAGAGTCAGTGCATTGACTTGAACTATTCAATTATAATACCATTAGGTATAACAATTGAGAATTGTGTTGCAGGGAGGGGATAAAAGTGTATCTAGAAGTTCATCCGCGAATTGAGCAAAGGCACTCTGAAATAAGACAAGAAGACGTTGTGGCAGCCTGGGATAACTGGCTGATAAGCTGTATCAGGATTGATAATAGTGGTGACCCGGAAACGATAAGAATTGGGCAAGATAAGCTGGGAAGGAGCATTGAAATGGTGGGAGCTCCGACAGATGACGGATGGCTTGTATATCATGCACTCACACCGCCGACAAAAAACATGATCAATGAGATTGATAGGATCAGGAGGAACAGATAATGGAGTACAAGCTTAAAAGTGGTTATATCCTTACTGATGAAGAGATTGAGCGACGCGCCTCGGAATATGAAAGCGGTAAATGGAAAGGTACGCTAGAAGACATCAAAGTTGGACGTCCTGCCGTATACGATGAAACCCTTGTTACCGTTGCAGTAAAATTCCCAAAAAGCATGGTTGACATGATTGATGAGAAAAGCACAAATCGATCTGACTTTATTCGTCGAGCAGTCGCAAACAGCCTCTAGACATTAGGGATGCTTGTCCTTTTTAACTTAGGGCTGTGCGATGACACGCAAAACAACTTAAGCCCTGCAATAACTGAACTTGTTTCCCCGCTCGACAGTGGCTCATCGTACAAGGCTTCTTTTGAGGTTAACCTAACCCTGCGCCAGCGCCACTCCAACGTCCAGAAGCGCATCAACACCGGCTAGGCTATCAGCCTCGGCATAGATGCGAACTAGTGGCTCGGTTCCTGAGGGGCGTACTATCAGCCATGCATCTGAGGCAAAGTTGAACTTGATGCCGTCACCTTGCTCTATCGAGCAAAGCTCCTCACCGGTCTCGTCAAAAAGCTTTTGGTAGTTGGCGGGTCTTGCGGTTTCGCCATATACGTGCGTGGCAAGGAATCCATCTTTCTGCTCTTGCGTAAGCTTCAGATCGCGTCTGGAGTACTCCATGGTGCCTAAAGTTGCCAGCAACTCATCCACAAGCTCACGAAGATTTTTGCCGGTCTTTGCCATCAGCTCGGCTATCAGCAAGGCCATGAGCAAGCCGTCGCGTTCGCGAACATGATCCGGAATACCCATACCACCGGATTCTTCTCCACCTATTAAAACGTCGCCTTTTAACATCTCTTCGTAGATCCACTTAAAACCTATCGGTTTGGTTGTAAGTGTTAGTCCTAAACGCTCGCATTGGCGCTTGAGCAGAGCTGATCCGGCTTGTGTGCGAACAACTCGACCGGTCTTGCCGTGGTTTTCTACCAAATGCCCAATCAGAAGTGCCAAGATACGGTGCGAGCTTACGTATGTGCCGGTGTCATCAATGGCACCAATGCGGTCAGCGTCACCGTCGGTGATGAAGCAGGCATCAAAGCCAAGTTCCGCTACTTTGTCTGCGCCTACTTTTACCCATGGCATTACAGGCTCCGGGTGAAGTCCGTTGAAGCTTGGATCATTGCCGCCGTTAACCTCAACAACTTCTGCACCAAACTCTTTAAACAGACCGCTAAGATATCCGCGTCCGGCACCAAACATTGGATCCAACACTATCTTTAACCCGGCGTTTCCAATAACCGTTTTATCGACAGCCAAACGCAAGGCGTTGATGTAGGCATCCATGATATTTACAAAGTGCAGATATTGAGCTTGCTCGATGGCTGTTGCCGGATTTTCAGGTGTGCCATTGATAGCTGCATCAAAGTTGCGCAATGCTTCATCAAAACAGATCGGAAGTTCGTCAACTAAGCAGGCTTCCACATCATCGGTAAATTGTTTTGGAGAAGCTCCGCCGTCTTGCATGCGCAGCTTTATCCCCAGGTACTCTGCCGGGTTATGGCTCGACGTTAACATTATGCCGCCAATGATGCTGGGGTCGTGTCCGATGGTCCAACAAAGTGCCGGGGTAGGACAATATCGATCAGAGATTACCACGTCAAAGCCTTGTCGGATCAAAACAGTGGCAACCAAAACCGCATAACGCCCGGCATCTCGTCTGCAGTCATATCCAACAAGGATGGTATTTGCATGGTTGCCAATATCGTCTGACAAGCTCTCGCTTTCTAATTTGCTAGTAGCAAGATCACCTTGCTGCTTCTTAAAAACCTGTGCAGCCGCAACGCAAACTCGAGCAACTGATCTGGGATTAAAGTCCTCATCAATAATGGCTCGCCAGCCATCTGTTCCAAAGTGAATTTTGTCTACCAAAGCTTCCAATTTCTACTCTTTTCTTAGACGCATGTCCGATTCGGTGCTTCCTTAGGCATATCATCAAATTATGGCACAGATTGGAAACGAGTGCCCACATATTAAGGTATATATAAGAAGTCTTTGCTAGAATTCGTCTCTGTGTAATTAGTAATACGCATTTTAAAGCGAGGAGTTTGGATGAAGATCAAAACCAGCGAGACTGAAAATGGCAAGATTGAGCTTAGAATAACTGCGTCACCAAGTGAGGTGCAAGAAGCTATAAGATCGATCGAGCTTCAGCTGGCCGTTCAAAACGGTGTTCCATTGCAAGGTCTGGATACATCTGAAGCTCTGACCAAGGCGGTAAAAGATAAGGTTGGTGAGGCGTACTATAACTCGTTCATTGACTTTCAAGTGATGAATTTCCTTGCGCCTTTTGCTATCACTCAGGAGAAACTGTCGATAATTGGACCGCCAAAAGTTACGTCTACAGGCATCAAGGTAAACGCCAACAAAGAGCTGGAGTTCACAGTTGAGGCGGTTGCCAAACCGGAATATGAGATTACCGATTTCAGCCCCGTGAAGATTCAGCTGCCAAAAGTGGAGATCAGCGAAGAAGAAATTGACGAGCAGCTTGTCATGATGGCTGAAAGTCAGGCCATGTACGCTAAAGATGCAGATGGAGAAGGTGCGGACAGCGACGGTAAAGAAGATATAAGCGAGGGCGGTCAGGATCACCTTGGAGAAGCGCCGCAAATTGATGACGCTTGGGTCAAGGAGAACTTTTCACCACTAAAGACCGTTCAGCAACTTAGAGATGAGATCCGCAAACAAGGACTTGCCGCCAAGACAAGAGAAGTTGCGGGTATGAAAAGCTACATGGCGGCTTCAGAGTTTGCCAAGCGTCTTACCGATACGATTCCGGATGAGTTATATGAGCTCACCAGAGACGACATCGTGCATAGTATGCAGCAACAACTAAACGCCCAAGGCAGAACGCTGCAGGACTATATTCAACAAGCAGGTGGTGAACAGCAATTCTCAATGCAGCTGATGATGCAAACAAGAGAAGTTTTAGTTCAGGGATTTAGCTTGGACGCACTAGCCAGACACTTAAAACTAGAGGTAACCGATGATGATATCGCCGAGACGTTTTCGATGATGGCTCCCGGTTATGAAGTGCAGGCGCGTATGGATTTTGAGGCAACAGGGCGTATGTATCAAATATATGAGGGAGCCTTGCGCAACAAAGCCAGCAAGTGGTTAATAGATAATGCCGAGATCGAAGAGATAGATTGATTGGAAGTCTGACATGAAAGCAATTATTCCTGCCGCCGGTTTAGGGACACGATTTTTACCGGCCACCAAAACCATTGCAAAAGAAATGCTGCCGGTCTTGTCTAAACCCACCATACAATATGTGGTCGAAGAAGCTTTGGGGGCTCAGGCTGACGAGGTCATCATTGTTAACAGCGAGCAAAAGAAAAGCATCGAGGAGTACTTCTCACCAAACCCTGATTTGGTATCGATGTTGGATGGCGCTAACAAGAGCAGTTACGCACGCGAGGTAGAACATGCGGGTTCGCTGCCGGTATCTTTTGTGTTGCAACCCGAGGCCTTAGGTCTTGGTCACGCTGTGATGATGGCTTCCGACAATGTACTTTCTGCAAAAGACGGCGCAGAGCCATTTTACGTCTTGCTTGGAGATGTGTTAGTTCCGGATAACACTATACTTCCGCGTATGTTGGAGATCAGCAAGGAACATAACGGCGCTTCGGTGATCGCAGTGTATCAAGTGCCCCATGATCAGGTGAATAGATTTGGTGTGATATCCGGCAGTGCAATCGAAGACGATGTTTGGAAAGTTACAGGGCTGGTAGAAAAGCCTCCTATCGAAGAAGCGCCAACCGACCTTGCAATTTTTGGTCGCTATCTGTTGTCACCGCGTATTATGGAGCTTTTGGCAACCACTGCTCCCGGTGCCGGTGGAGAGATACAGCTAACCGATGCTATGATCGAGCTGCTTAAGACCGAGGAGATGTATGCACTGGTGATTGACGGTAGCGAGGGTTTTGATGTGGGCACAATAGAAAGCTGGCTGACCACGAGTATCTCGCTTGCGATGAGAGACGAGAAGCTCCGCAAAACGATCTTTGAGACCTTCCATCATAAATAGCCTAAAAAAGATAGCAATTTTGCTGCAAGTATTCTATACTACAAGGTTCATTTCTTAGAGCAGTCAACTTGCTCTTATTGGCCTCTTTAGTATTGTCATATTCTTGTTTACGCAGCTATCTACAAAATACCTGCGTCATGAAAGGAAAAACGTGGCTGAAACCTCAAGTAAAAAATTATCGCCCGAGATCGAGATGTTAGAGCCCGAGCTCAAAAAATTGATATCTGAATACAAAAAAGTTGGTTCCATAACCGAAAGTGAAGCGCGCGAGTTTTTCTCCGAATACGACCTTTCTGCCAAGCAACTGACTGCGGTGCAAAAATATCTAAAGACACAAGACATTGCTGTCGAAAAAGACGCAGACGATTCGGAGATGGATATCGCCGGTGACGTAGACACTATGGCAATGGCAGATGACGATCTGAGCCTTGGCGCAGACGACGATGTGACCGGTGACTTATCGGATGATGAATTGTTGGACGGCATCCCGGACGACGAGTTAAAAAGCGCCGAAGCCATTGATATTGTGCTTCCAAAAGTTACCACCAAAGGTAAAGCCGGTAAAAAGCGCCAGTCGCTGGACTCCTCAACCGTATTACTTACCGGAGATCCGGTTCGTATGTATCTCAAAGAGATCGGTAAAGTCTCGCTGCTAACCGCGGCTGAAGAGATCGATCTGGCGATGAAGATCGAGGCCGGCTTAGAAGCGTCAAATCAGCTGGAAGATGCCTATCAAAACAAAGTGGAGTTGGAGCGTCGCGAAAAGCGCCGTCTAACCCGCGTTGAGCAGGTGGGCTTAGATGCCAAACAACAGCTGATTGAAGCTAACTTGAGACTTGTAGTATCTATCGCAAAGCGTTATGTTGGTCGCGGAATGCTGTTTCTCGATCTAATTCAAGAGGGCAACCTCGGTTTGATTCGCGCTGTTGAGAAGTTTGACTACCTAAAGGGCTTCAAATTCTCCACATATGCAACTTGGTGGATCCGTCAGGCAATTACTCGTGCAATTGCCGATCAGGCCAGGACGATTCGTATCCCTGTACATATGGTGGAGACCATCAACAAACTTGTGCGCATTCAGCGTCAACTTTTGCAAGAGCTTGGGCGTGAACCAACGCCGGAAGAGATCGGCGAGCGTATGGGCATGCCTGCGGATCGCATCCGTGAGATACAAAAGATCTCTCAAGAGCCGGTATCTTTAGAGACACCAATTGGTGAGGAAGAAGACAGTCAGCTTGGAGACTTTATCGAGGATAGCGCGGCTGTTGTGCCTCCGGATGCAGCAAGTTTCTCGATGCTGCAAGAGCAGCTGGGTAAGGTTTTGGACGGCTTAGCCGAGCGTGAGCGCAAGGTAATCTCGCTCAGATTTGGCCTCGAAGACGGTCACCCTCGCACACTTGAAGAGGTGGGCAGAGAGTTTGGTGTTACACGTGAGCGCATAAGGCAGATCGAGAGTAAGACTTTAGCTAAGCTGCGTCATCCGTCGCGTTCCTCCAAATTAAAGGATTATCTGGAAGAGTAACGCACAAATATTTGTGTATAATAGTCCGTTGCTGGTAAATAGCCCATATTTTGCGTATATCGTGGGGCTGGCAAACAGTTTGTCATCGGCAGACATCGCCGATTATTAGATTAAAGAAAGAAGGAGTACGTTTTGGCTGTTAAGATTCGTCTTGCGCGTCACGGCGCTAAAAAAAGGCCTTACTACCGAGTAGTTGTTGCCAATGCACAATCGCCCAGAGATGGTCGCTTCATCGAAGAAGTTGGTCGCTACAATCCTTGCTCTGAGCCGGCTTTGATAAAGCTGGATGTTGAGAAGATCGACACATGGATCAAGAACGGTGCGCAACCAACAGAAACCGTCGCAAAGCTTTTGGCTAAGGCAAAAGAAGAGGCTTAAACCATGACCGCGCAAGGAGATGCTGCGGGTTTGGTGCGAGAGATCGTGCTGTCCTTGGTAGACGACCATGACCAAGTTAGTGTTGAGAGCACCGAAGAGGGCGATTCAACAATCATCGAGATTCACGTTTCACCTGATGATGTAGGCAAGGTCATTGGACGTCAGGGACGGATAATCAAATCGATAAGAACGTTGGTGCGAGCAGTTTCATCATATTCGAGCGGCTCTAGGATCGAAGTTGAGGTTGTAGACTAAAGCTTCGGGGATTTTGAGATGAACACCGTGTCGCGGTACCTGCGTATAGCACAGATTAGCAGAGCTAAAGGACTTTTAGGGGAGGTTGTAGTAATTTCTGACTACGGCCTTCCTTTGCGTTTTTGGGATGAGGTCACATTTGCAATTGTGCCTCCGCAACACGATGTTCCTCGGTCATGCACAGTCGAGACAGCCACTGCGCAAAATGACGGTGAAAGCTATCTGTTAAAACTCTCAGATATAAACGATAGAACAACCGCAGCAAAAGTTGTCGGCTGTTATTTACTTGCGCCTACGGAAGCTTGCCAAGGCATTGAGGTGCTGACAAGTGAGTCCTTAAAAGGTACAACGGTAGTGGATAAGACCTATGGAGAAATAGGTACCATAGTCGAAGAGCGCTTTGGCATTGCCCAAGACATTTGGGTGGTAGAGGGCAACTTTGGCGAAGTGTTGATTCCTGCGGTGGAGGACTTCATAGTTTCCAGATGCTCTGAAGTCATTACCGTAGATCTGCCTCAAGGGCTTTTGGAGCTGAACAATTGATGCGCATAGAAACGCTTTCGGTCTTTCCGCAAATGTTTAATGATGTTATGAGTCTGTCTATTATAGGCAGGGCTCGTCGTGCGCAAAAACTTGATTTTGTAGCGCATGATCTGCGCAAATGGACACACGATAACCACAACACCACCGACGACGTGCCGTATGGCGGTGGCGCTGGGCAGCTCATGAAGGTGGAGCCTGTATTCGAAGCACTCGATGAGCTTTTGGACGAGGATCCAACTACCTCTGTCATCTTCTTTTCTCCGGTGGGAAAGGTGTTTGATCAATCAATTGCCGAGGATCTGGCAAAAAGGCAGCGTTTGATAATGGTTTGCGGCAGATACGAAGGCTTTGATGAGCGAGTATACAGTCGTGCCGACATGATACTGAGTCTTGGAGATTATGTGCTGACCGGTGGAGAGCTGGCAGCAATGGTGGTAACGGACGCGGTCTGTCGCTTATTGCCGGGAGTCTTGGGAGACGAGTTGTCTTCGGTAGACGAGTCATTTTCTAATGGACTGCTGGAATACCCCCAATACACAAGGCCGGCTGAATACAGAGGTCTGCAAGTACCCGAGGTATTGTTGTCAGGTCATCATCGAAACATCGAGCAGTGGAGGCGCAAACAGTCTATAATCAGAACAGCACAATTACGACCCGACTTGCTAAGTCAGGCAGTTTTAAGTGATGAAGAGTCGGACCTCGCAAGAGAGTATTTAGGGAGTGGGTCATAGACCGGATGGAACAGCAATACAAACAAGGACATAACGCTGAAGGACAAGTGCCGGTAGCGAGTGAAGCCAGTGAGTTTAATGAGCCCAGTCAAGTAAGCCAGATGAAGGCATCAAAAAAGCAAAGAAGCCGCTCGCAGCGCATAATTCGCGAAGTGATAGAAATAGGTATAGTGCTTGTAGTGGCGATCATTTTTGCCGCAATCATCAAGACTTTTGTAATCGATCAGTACGAGATACCTACAGGCTCAATGGAGCCAACAATTCTCGGAAACGAGCAGGTTAAAGACCGTATATTTGCGGAGAAGGTAAGCGTCAAATTTTCGCTTCCCAGCCCCGGCGATATCATCACCTTTAATGACCCCACCCAAGAAGGACGCATTCTCATCAAGCGCTGTATCGCAGTTGGTGGGCAGACTGTCGATCTGGAGAACGGCAAGGTTGTCGTGGATGGCGTAGTCTTAGATGAACCCTACACACATGGCAAGCCAAGCGAGCCTTTGGATCAGATGTATGGGGTTGATTTTGACTACCCATATACAATACCGGCAGACCACGTTTGGGTTATGGGAGATAATCGTACCAACTCACTGGATAGCAGGCATTTTGGTTCTATAGCAAAAGAAGATTTGATCGGTAAAGCCATGTTTAGGTCTTGGCCGTTTGATAGATTTGGTGCGATCGAATAATTAAAGTAATTGGTTAACACAGATATGAATGGAGAGAACCGGGCGTGACCTTTCAAGAGATCATATTAGAGCTGCAACGTTTTTGGGCTGCAAGGGGATGTGTAGTTTTGCAACCGTACGACAATGAGGTTGGTGCAGGAACATTTCATCCGGCTACAACGCTTCGTTCGCTTAGCCCCGGCACTTGGAAGACCGCCTATGTTCAGCCATCCAGACGTCCAACGGACGGACGTTATGGCGAGAATCCCAATCGATTGCAACATTATTATCAATTTCAGGTGCTAATAAAGCCTTCTCCCGACAATATTCAAGAGCTATATTTGGAATCACTCAGAGCCATTGGTATCGAGACCAACCATCACGATGTACGTTTTGTAGAAGACGATTGGGAGTCACCCACGCTTGGTGCTTGGGGTCTGGGCTGGGAAGTATGGCTTAACGGCATGGAGATTACCCAATTCACCTATTTTCAGCAGGTAGGTGGCTTGGAGTGTAAACCAATTCCGGTGGAGATCACTTATGGACTCGAGCGCTTGGCAATGTATATCCAAGGCGTAGACTCGGTCTTTGACATCGTCTGGGCTAAGGATACAGATGGCACCGAGTTCACATACGGAGATGTTTATCTGGAAAACGAGAAGCAGTTCTCGGCGTATAACTTTGAGGTTGCTGATACAACATTACTCTTTAACGAATTTGAAAGCTGGGAAAAGGAGTGCAGTTCTATCTTAGAAGCAGGTCTACCTTTGCCGGCTTACGACTGTGTACTCAAGTGCTCGCACACCTTTAACCTCCTGGATGCTAGGGGAGCGATATCGGCAACCGAGCGCATGGGATACATCCTTCGCGTGCGCAACCTAGCCAAAGCCTGCTGCGTAGCTTATGCCGAGTCATTTGAGACGGAAGGCGACGTATCTTCTAATGCCACTGTCGCTTTGGCGGCAGTCCACTCCGACGACGCATCGACAGGCACACCACCAAAGACCGCAGCCAAACTAGTATTCGAAATCGGCACCGAGGAAATCCCGGCAGCGCCATTGGCAGCTGCCACCAAACAACTCAAGGAACTTGCCACGGTCGCACTAGAGGAAGCTCGCCT
Organism: Eggerthellales bacterium UBA948; assembly: GCA_002293265.1. Taxonomy (GTDB): domain Bacteria; phylum Actinomycetota; class Coriobacteriia; order Coriobacteriales; family UBA8131; genus UBA8131. Next base: position 55,442 of record DBCW01000044.1, on the reverse strand, counting down.
GGAACACAGCGGTATATCAGTTTCATCCACGCCCAGACGCTTGATTCTGGAAGTCAAGCGTCTGGCAGTAGAGTCAACGCCTCTTGTGCAAAGATTCAAAGGCCCGGCTTGCTCGATAGCTTACGATGCAGATGGAAATCCCACAAAAGCTGCTACCGGTTTTGCGCGAGGCAAAGGCGTTGCTGTCCAAGAACTTCTTCGCGCTAAAGAAGGCGACACAGAGTATGTATTTGCACAGGTAGAAGTAAGGACTCGTAAAGCCCAAGATATTTTGCCCGAGTTATTATCTAAGCTTGTCGGCTCGCTAACTTGGCAAAAATCCATGCGCTGGGGCAGCACTAACGAGCGCTTTATCCGACCCGTGCGCTGGCTGGTAGCGCTTTGGGGTGAGTATGTGATCCCGATGCAATTTGCTGGTGTAACATCCGGACGCACCAGCTACGGCCACAGACTCATAGCGCCGGCAGCAATTGAGATTGCCAGCGCCGATGACTTTGCGTCACAGCTGACAAAGGCGTGGGTGGATAGCGCTAACGATATGCGTAGCGCAAAAATCCGCGGTCAGATAAAAACCATCGAGGAGAGCACCGGTCTTGTAGCTTATGTTCCTGATGGCACTTTTAACGAGGTGGTAAACCTGGTTGAATGCCCAACTTCATTGGTGGGTCATTTTGATGAAGAGTACTTGCAGGTACCGCCGGAGATTATCATCGATGCCATGCTCAAACACCAACGTTATTTCCCGCTTTACGAAGGCGAAAGTGCAGGTGGCAAATTATCCAACAAGTTTATTGTTGTCTCCAACGGTTCACCGGCATACAATTCCGCGATCACCAGTGGAAACGAGCGTGTTGTGCGCCCGCGCCTAGCGGACGCAGCGTTTTTCTATCATGAGGATCTAAAGCGCCCGTTTGACAGTTATGTTGAGGATCTGAGCGAAGTAGTTTTCCACGAAAAACTAGGTACACTTCGCAGCAAGGTGGATCGCATTGTAGGACTTGCTGATATGATAGCCACTGCCGGTGGAGCCTCCGAGAAAGAAGCCGAGCGTGCAAAACGCGCGGCGCTTTTATGCAAAGCCGATCTTGTAACACACGCAGTTGTTGAATTTACTTCTTTGCAAGGCGTGATGGGCAGTTATTACGCGCAAGCTCTAGGTGAGCCAAACGCAGTTGCTGAGGCAATAAAGCAGCACTACAGACCACGTTTTGCCGGTGACGAAGTACCCGAAGTATTGGAAGGCAAGATCGTAGCTCTGGCGGATAAGATCGATACAGTATGCGGCATTTTTGCCATTGGCCAAGCGCCTACAGGATCATCCGACCCATTCGCTTTGCGCCGAGCTGCCATAGGCATCATCAACATACTTGTTTCCGGATTAGACGTATCACTGGCAAGACTTATCAAACAGTCACTGTCTCAGTACGATTCGATAAGCTTTGATGCAGTAGAAGTCGAGCGCCAGATAGGCGACTTCTTCTCCACCAGGCTGGAGGTCATGGCTCGCGACAAAGGTTATTCTGCTGACACCGTTAACGCCGTTATGGCCGGTGGAGTCTTTGAGCCACTGGATATGTTATCCAGATGCGAAACCTTGATGACAGCACGCAAAAAAGAACCGGAACTGTTTGAAGATCTGGCGACAGCATACGCTCGTGCAAACAACCTAAGAGATGCAGAACTGGGCACAGATATCGATAAATCGCTACTAGGCGACCCCGAGGTGGCTTTGGATAATGCCATAGACAAGGTGGCAGAAGGCGTTAAAAGCGCACTGGCAAAAGGTCAATACAACCACGCTCTGGAGTTTTTGGCATCGCTGCGAGGTCCGATAGATAACTTCTTTGACGAAGTAATGATCATGGATAATGATGAAAAGTTACGCTACAACCGCCTACGCCTACTAAACAAATTCGTAGCCGTATTCAAAGACGTAGCCGACTTTGGCAAGTTAGCGGGATAACAACGCGTCTGCAAATGGAAGACAAATAGAAGATTAATGACCGCCACCGGCGGTCATTTCTACTGCGTGCTCAAACTGCTCATATATTGCATCAAAACATTCAGTTGCGGCTTTTTTGCTGCCCGGCAGGTTTACTACCAGGGTCTTGCCGCGTTGCATGCATACTGCGCGTGAGAGCATGGCGCGTCCGGTGATTTCCAGCGATTTGGCGCGCATGGCTTCGGCTATGCCGGGTACGTTGCGGTCACATACATCTGCTGTTGCTTCCGGGGTTACGTCTGCGAGTGAAAGTCCGCTGCCGCCGCAGGTAAGTACGATGTCGGCTCCTTCGTATTCGGCAACGATTATGGCCTCGGCGATGGCTTTGCGGTCGTCAGTTACTATGCCGTGACTCATAACATTCCAGCCGTTTTGCATGATCTTTTCAGCTAAGGCGGCACCTGCGGTGTCTTCTGCCAAACTGCGTGTGCTTGAGCAAGTGATGATTGCAAAATCTATTTTAGTCATGATTTTAAGCCCTTTCCCAAACTCCACTTTTACCGCCGCTTTTGTGCAGCAGGCGAATCTCGGATATCTCCATACCTCTGTCCACGGCTTTACACATGTCGTAGACGGTCAAACATGTTACGGAGGCAGCAGTCAAAGCTTCCATCTCAATGCCGGTTTTGCCGTTAACGCTCAAAGTTGCTTCTACATGAATTCCAACACGTCCATCTGCACGTTCACCAGCCAATACCGGTGTTAGCTCTACAGCGGCTTTGGTGATATTTAATGGATGGCAAAGCGGTATTAAACTTGAAGTTTGCTTGCTGGCCATGATACCGGCAACTCTTGCCACTGCAAGCACGTCACCTTTTGGCGTCTCGCCCTCGACAATCATAGCTAAAGTAGCAGGCTCCATAGAGATGAACCCTTCTGCGATCGCTACACGGGCGGTGTCGGCTTTCTCACCAACATCTACCATACGTGCGGAACCTTTTTCATCTAAGTGAGTTAAAACGCCTTGCTCGGAAACATTGTCTTTGGCGCTTTCGCCAATGTTTACAGAACTTTCGACCACGGTATTACTATCCTCCGATCTGCGACATCAGACGCTCGGTTCCGATGCGATTGTGATGTTCATCCGGTTTTGATGATAAAGCATCATGAAGAATCTGGCGAACTTGCTCGTCGTTACCTGCGCGAAGCGGGGTCTTGATATCAAACTCCATATCGTTGAATAAGCAGGGGCGAAGCAAGCCCTCAGACGTTAAGCGCAAGCGATTGCACTCACTGCAAAAATGACGTGATAAAGCTGATATGAAACCAACAGTGCCCAAGGCACCGGGTAATTGATAATAACGAGCAGGACCCCAGCCTTCAGGTTTGGCATCGCCACCAATTGGCACCAGCTCACCTAAGCCGGCATCTACAGCCCTTTGATTTACGATCTCGATAAGCTCGTCGTTGGGGATAGTGTCCGATTCGCTCCAGCCACAACCGTTTTCGCCTTCAGGGTCTCCTACGGGCATGTACTCGATAAACCTTACATGTAAGGGGCGATCCAGCGATAGTTTAGCGTAAGCCAGTAAGTCTTGGTTTAAGCTGCGCACCACCACAGAGTTGATCTTAACCGGGTTAAATCCATACTCCAAAGCGGCATCGATACCGGTGAAAACATCATCGATATTTCCCCAGCGAGTGATGTGCTTAAACTGCTCCGGATCCAATGTATCTAAAGAGATGTTTACTCTGTCCAGACCGGCATCGCGCAATTCTTGAGCATATTTAGGCAGCAATATACCGTTTGTCGTCATTGCCACACGCTCGATTCCGGGCGTATTGTGAATCGCTTTTACCAGATCCACCACGCCAAGCCTCACAAGTGGTTCTCCGCCGGTTAGTCTGATGCGCGAGAATCCCTCCGCCGCCGCGATTACTACCAGCCGCTCGATTTCATCAAAACTAAGCATGGCATCGTGTGGTTTCCAAGGCACGCCTTCTTCGGGCATGCAATAAAGACAGCGCAAGTTACAGCGGTCTGTGACCGATATGCGCATGTAATCTATAGTGCGACCATGTTGATCCAGCCCCATTAGATGCTACCTTCCAAAACGTCTAATCGGATACAACATACTGTGTCGCCGGCTGCGACCGATCCGTCACCTTCCGGAACTACCAGCAAGCAGTTACTGTGTGTGAGAGCTCCAAGTAATGCCGAGGATTGATTTGGATCAGGAGTCACGTGAAACACCCCTGCGTCATCTCGGCTTAAATGTGAGCGCATATAAAGGCGACGTTTCTCGTCCTTCTTCTTAACCGGCACATCGCAGACGGCTTTGACCGCCACACGCTTGACCGCCGAGAAGCCCTGCATTTTAAGCAGTGCCGGGCGCACGATCACTTCAAAACCTACGGATGCCGCGCCGGGATTGCCGGACAGTCCAAAGAAAAGCGTGTTATCGATAATGCCAAAAACCTGTGCTTTTCCGGGCTTCATGTTTACTTTGCTAAAGTGCATCTCACCCAACTCGCGAACCACAGGTGCCACATAGTCAAAGTCGCCATCACTTGCTCCGCCACTGGTTATAACAAAGTCGCTCTCAACAAGAGCAGCCTTAACAGCACTTTCCAAGCCTTCAAATGTGTCTTCAGCCTTGGGCATGATTTTGGCGATGCCACCTGCATCGATAACTTGTGCAGCGATGGAGTAGCTATTGGAATTACGTATCTGCCCCGGACCGGGAACGGTGTCGATGTCCACAAGCTCGTCACCGGTGGAGATTATCGTCACGCGAGGGCGCCTGTACACCAACACTTCGGCGTTTCCGGTAGCAGCCATGAGACCAATGCTTGCAGGATTGATAATATCGCCTGTGCGCAGCAATACCTGACCTTTAGCGGCTTCTTCTCCCTTGGCGCGCACATGCTCGCCGCATTTGGGAACGCGAGTAAAGACCACGTCGCTACCTTCCGGACAGGCATCTGTTATTCCCAAGACTTTGGTATCTTCGATCTTAACTACTGTGTCTGCGCCGCTTGGCATAGGTGCTCCGGTCATAATGCGCAGAGCTTGACCGGTTTGCAATACATCTTCATAAACCTCGCCTGCACCAATGCGACCAACGATTTTCAGCTGCAATGTAGGCGCGGGCTTATCGTCCGCTTCGCTTGCCTCGCTCGTTTGTTGCAAGGCTTCAGCCAACTCAGCAAAATCTTCAAAGCGAACGGCAAAGCCATCCATAGCCGTATTGTCAAAAGGGCTTATATCAATATCGCTACTTATATCTTCTGCCAAAACACGACCGTTGCTTTCGAGTATTGATATCTTTTCCGTCGGCAACAGTTTTACGTTGTCCAGTACGGTATTGCGTGCTAATTCAACCGATATGAGATTGGTTTTGATCGAGCTGTCAGTCATAGTCACCTTTCTCGAGTAGCATTCTTCTTAATTAAAAATAATGGAAGCACATTATAGCACCGCTTTATACATAAAGACTGATATACTTTGCAAGGATTTTTTCCAAGGCGTTGCAAGATGGCTTTGGAAGTGCAAGTGTTTAAGGTGGGGATGACGGTGTAAATACTATTGTTGCCGTTAGCCGCCACTTTGGCTCTTAGACGCAAATGTTAGATGCTGGTTGTCTATTGTCTGAATAAAAAGTGGTAAGTTATCACAAATGAGTACATCAACGGCGATATATTATTTTAGTGCGACGGGTAATTCTTTAGCTGTCGCACTTGAGCTTGCGCAGAAACTTGATGTGGGTGAACCTATATCGATCCCGGGCTCGCTTCTGTTGGATGATCCATACAAAGCCGCACGTGAGGCCGACAGAGTGGGTTTTGTTTTTCCGGTACACCGCGCCACATTACCCGAGATGGTACTGGGATTTATCGAGATGATGCCTAAGCGCAAGGACTGTTATTATTTTGCCGTATCCACATATACAGTTTTTGGTTGTAACGAGTTTTGGGATATCGAAGAAGTGCTTGAGCTGGATGGTTGCTTTTTGAACTTTGCAGTTGGGGTAAAGACTATGGGTAATGTTGGGATAGTAAACCCGGACTCCAAATCTATGACAAAGAAGATCAAATCCATTTCTAAGCAGATCGATGAAATTGTTGATGCAATAAACAATTACCAAGAAAATAACTTTAGACGCTCCTCTAAGCTTTTGGGTTATCTTGTAAAGAAATTTACCAGCATTCGCAGAAAATCAATAGTTTTTAATGTAGACAAACGCTGTAAGAAATGCGGAATTTGTGCACAAGTTTGCCCTGCTAACAATATTGTGTTTGGTGAGGATGGTGACCCTGCGCCGATGCGTTCCGATAAGTGTCAAGCTTGTTATGCCTGCTTGCACTGGTGCCCGGCAAATGCTATCGGTACTCGAAGAAAAATTCACACGCATTATCATCATCCCAACATTAAACCCGAACAGCTAAACCCTGCAAATCCCACAAATCCTGTACAATCAGAAGCTGTAGATAAGACCGCAAAAAGCGCGTAAATCTAACAAGCGTCAACATAGATTTAACAGGAGGCCATCAATGTCTGCTTCTTTTAAAGAAGCTCAGCTGCGAGCACAGCAACTTCGCAACGAGATCGATCATCACAGCTACTTATATTATGCATTAAACGAGCCGGAGCTTAGCGATAGCGCCTTTGATTCGCTGCTCAGAGAATTGATCGATCTTGAAAAGCAATGGCCTCAGATTATTGTGCCCACATCGCCTACCCAGCGAGTTGGTGGTTATGTGGAAAATAATACCTTTGATTCGGTGCAGCACTCTAAGCGCATGTATTCGCTGGATAACGCTATGGATCTAGGCGAGTTGGATGCTTGGCTAAAGCGTGTAAGTGATGCGATAGGCTCTAATCCTAAAAGCTTGTTTGACGAGGAATTATCTTACGTTTGCGAACTTAAGATCGATGGATCATCGATTGCCATAACCTACAGCGACGGCGAGTTAAAGCGCGCGGCAACTCGTGGAGATGGTCTAACCGGCGAGGATGTAACGGCCAACATCCGGACGATCCGCGACATTCCTTTGCGCTTGCAGCAAGATATTTCCGGCGAGATAGAGGTGCGCGGCGAAGTGTATATGCCCCACGCCAGTTTTGATCGTCTCAACGTCGCCTTGGAAGAAGAGGCGCAAGCAGCAGGAAAAACCCCAAAGCTGTTTGCTAACCCACGTAACGCCGCCGCCGGATCGTTGCGCCAAAAGGAGTCGCGCATTACCGCTACCAGAGATCTGGCGTCATTTATCTATGCAGTAGCTAAAGACAATAATCTGCCTGTGAGCAGCCAGTGGGAGCTATTGCAGTGGCTAAGAAAATGCGGCTTTCATGTAAACCCGAGCATTGCACTGTGTAAAACTGCCGAGGAGGTACATGAGTTTTGCAAACAAGCGATCGACATGCGCAATGATCTGCCATATGACATCGATGGTGTTGTGGTCAAGGTTAACAGCTTAAACACCCAAAAGCAGCTTGGCTTTACCGCTAAGGCTCCTCGCTGGGCTATCGCCTTCAAGTTTCCGCCTGAGGAAAAGACCACTGTGCTTCGCGACATAGTTGTACAAGTTGGTCGAACCGGTGTTTTGACTCCGGTAGCTGAGTTTGATCCGGTGTTAGTTACAGGTTCAACTGTTGCTCGAGCTACTCTGCATAATCTAGATGAAGTTAAGCGCAAGGACGTTCGTATTGGCGACACGATAATTATTCGCAAAGCCGGAGATGTTATTCCCGAGGTGCTAAAAGCCGTACAGTCATTGCGCCCCGGCGATACCGAGGTCTGGCAAATGCCAACTAATTGTCCGTCTTGTGGATCGCACGTTTTTAAGGATGAGGACGGTGTAGCATATCGTTGCGTTTCTTCGGAGTGCCCGGCGCAGAGACTTGAGCGATTAGGTCACTGGGTGAGTCGCACAGCTATGGATATTGATGGGCTTGGCGCCAAGATTATCGAAAAGCTGGTTGCAAATAACTTGGTTGTGGACGTTGCCAGCTTCTATAACCTAACAATAGATCAACTGGCAACACTTGAGACCGGTGAGGAAAAATATGTGCGCTCGTTATCTGCCGAGAAGCGTGCGCTTACCGGTGACTACGAGAAAGAGCCGGCTTTGCTCGGAACCTTGATGGCAACAAAGATCCACGAGCAGATACAGGAGAGCAAAAATCGCCCACCTGCAAGAGTCTTATTTGGCCTGGGGATTCGCAACGTTGGCAAAACTGTTGCAGAGACTTTGGTCAGGCAATTTAGAACCATCGATGCATTAAGAAATGCCACAGAAGAAGAACTGACTCTGATCGAAGGCATAGGACCGGTGATAGCTAAAACCATACGTCACTTCTTTGATACTTCGGATAACATTCGCCTAATCGAAGAGCTGCGTGAAGCCGGCTTAGACCTGGGCAAAACTTCCGGTGATGGCTCGCAAGATGATACTTATCAAGACCTGCCGCAGACACTTGCCGGGCTCACCTTTGTGCTTACAGGCTCCTTGGAGAACCACACTCGCGATGAGGCAGAAGAGGTACTTAGGTCATATGGTGCAAAAGCATCAGGGTCGGTATCTTCAAAGACTTCCTATGTGGTTGCAGGACCCGGTGCCGGGTCAAAACTTGCAAAAGCTCAGCAATTAGGGATCAAGATACTTGATGAGGATGCCTTAGATAAAATACTGGCTACAGGCGAGCCGCCACAAGCTATCTGAAAGCTTGGAAAAGTTCTGATTAATAATTTGTCGCAAAATACACTATATTTTGCAAACAGACATCCAGTGCAGTATGTGGATTTACATTTTTCGAAACCTGTACGCTAGGTTTTAGATTGTGAACATTAAAATGCATTAATAAACAGCAGATATGGCTATAAAATATAGAAACAGAACCTGCAAGAATAAGTAAAATAATCGTTAAGGTTTGTTATTTTTGAAAGCAAACTGATAATAATGGTTTATTATGAAAAAGAATTAATTACTTGTGATAATACAAAAATAGATACGTGTAAAACTGTTTGATAGTGGGCTTATTGCTTTCTCAGTTGTAAGGCTTGGGCAAGTATCAGAGGATACTTGGAATAGTGTGTGAGATGGGGATATTGCAGTGAGACTTAAAGTCACACTTATAATTATTGCTATCGCGCTTGTAATAACAGCGGCCAGCTTTGGTTCAAGCATTTTTTTGGCGCGCCAAAGCCTTACTGAAACGATTGGCGAAGATTCGGAACTCACTTTAAAAATCGCCAACGATCTCGTATCCACGCGTATTGATTTATATGAGTCAAATGCTGTTACAGTAGCCGAACGATTAATGATGGCCACTTCAAACGAGGCAATGCAACCCTTGCTGGAGGAGCAATTTGCTTTATACCCGGAGTTTATTGCTTTTACCGTATTTGATCGCAACGGCATAACCGCATCACATGGTATTCCGCTTACAAACATTAGGCGATTGGGAACCAGCCCATACCTTGAAGCTGCTTTTAACGGTCAGACCACAATATCAACAACTCGACATGCTGCCGAAAACGGAGAATTGGTCTTTCATGTCTGCGTGCCTATGAGAGGTGAGCGTGTTTTGTCTGTTACTATGCCGGGCACAATATTTTCAGACATTTTAAATAAGTATGTGGTTTGGAAAACCGGAAACATTTTCCTCATGGATGAAGAAGGGATTGTAATCGCCCACAATATTCCTGAGATCGTAGAGTCCCGCATGTCCTTTTTAGATGCAGTTAGACATATAAACTCTTTTGGTGATGAGACTGCCGCAGCAAAAGATATGCCACAGCAGACTTTAGATTTTTTTCAGGACATGATGTCTAATAGTAGTGGTATCGGTAATTACAGGTTTAACGGTGTCGAATACCAGTGTGTGTACGAAAGCATTTCATCATCGGGCACTTTAGGGTGGCATATTGCGCTCCGTGTGCCGCTTGGGCAAAGCCCAATTAACCAAGTGCAAGGCAATCTCATTTTGCTGGCGATCATTTTCTTTGCCATAAGCGCCATAATATCTGTTTTAGCGGCCGGGTTTGTGGCTAAGCCGTACAAGAGAGTGTCCGAGCAGAAAGCACATCTCGAAGAGCTATATGCAACTATTCAAGAACAGGCAGATAAGCTTAAAGAAGCACACGAACGTACCCAACTCATGATGGACTCCACACCGGTGTGTTCAATGTTGTGGAACCGCGATGGCAAGGTGTTTGACTGCAACGAGGAATCCGTAAAACTCTTTGGCATGAAAGATAAACAGGAGTTTATGGATAGGTTCTCGGAGATTTTCCCTGAGTATCAACCGGATGGATCCTTGTCCGCAAAAAGATCCTTGGAGATTATTCAGTATGTATTTGAAGAGGGAGACAGCTGTTTTGAGTGGATGCATCAATTGTCGGACGGAACCCCGATTCCCTGTGAAATGATACTTACGCGCTTGAACTATGACGACGAATACATTGTTGTGGCTCATGCACGTGACTTGCGTTCGCAAAAAAAGATGGTCGGCGAATTGTTGCGTCTGCAAAATGATCTGCGAGATGCTCTTAGAGACGCTCAAAGCGCAAATGAAAGCAAGAGTCAATTCTTGGCGATCATGAGTCATGAGATGCGTACACCGCTTAATTGCGTCATAGGATTTTCGGAGTTACTATTAAATGTTGATGATGTGCAGGGCGAATCAAAAGAGCGTCTTGAAACTATTCACAATTCCGGCATGACTTTGCTTGGACTGGTGAATGACATCTTGGATATCTCCAAGATCGAATCCGGAAAATTTGAACTCCATCCAATCGAATATGATACGCCCAGTCTCATAAACGACATCGTAACCCTCAATATTATTCATATTAATGACAAGCCCATCCGTTTCAAAATAAGTATTGATGAAAATTTGCCTGCCATGGTTCTCGGCGATGATCTCCGCGTGAAAAGAGTATTCAATAACCTGCTGTCTAATGCTTTCAAATATACAGAATCAGGTACTGTTGAGTGGAACTTGGGCTTTGAAATAGAAGGCGATAGCGTCTGGATTGTATCGGAAGTAATCGATACAGGAATAGGTATAAAACCAGAGGATCAGGCCAAGCTCTTTGGTGTCTACAATCAAGTTAATACAAAAGCCAATCGAAAGATCGAAGGCACGGGGTTAGGGCTTTCGATAATGAAGAATCTGCTGGACATGATGGATGGCACAGTCACGGTAGAAAGTGAGTTTGGCAAAGGGTCAAAATTCTCAATTAGATTCCGGCAAGGTCTTATTACCAATTCCGTCATAGGCAAAAAGATGGCCGAAAACCTCATGAGCGATAGATACGCTGCTTCAAAACTAGACCAAAAAGCACGATTTGTTCGCGTTGATATGTCTTATGGTCATGTTTTGGTCGTAGACGATGTTAAGACCAACCTAGACGTAGTAAAAGGAATGCTAAAGCCGTATGGGCTACGAGTTGATAGTGCCATGAGTGGCAGTCAAGCTGTCGAGATGATAAAAGCCGAGGATCCAAAGTATGATGCAGTGTTTATGGATCACATGATGCCCGGCATGGATGGAGTCGAAGCAACACATATTATCCGCGATGAGATCGGCACAGATTACGCACGCAATGTTCCGATAATAGCTCTTACGGCGAACGCGATCGTAGGAAGCGAGCAGATGTTTTTAGAAAACGGCTTCCAAGCCTTTATCTCAAAACCGATAGACATGATGATTCTTGATACAGTGCTTCGCAGATGGGTTCGTGATAAGACTCGCGAGATTATGCCGGCTAATGTGATAGGGCTCGGCGATCTGTACTCAAGCGATGCTAAGCTAGATTCTCGAGAGGCAAATGACTTGGTGATAAAGGGGGTTGACGTCAAATCAGGGCTTGAAAACTTTGGCAATGACGTAAATATGTATGTTTCTGTGTTAAGCTCATTTAGCAAGAACACTAAAACGTTGGTTGACAAGCTTTGCGAGTGCTTAGATAAACACGACCTAAAAACCTACGCTATAGAAGCTCATGGGATAAAGGGTTCAAGTCTCAGTGTTTTTGCCATTAAATTAGGCGACAAGGCCGGGCATATGGAAAACCTGGCGAAGACGGGAGAAGAGGAAGCAGTAAGGTCGGAGAATAATGCCTTTGTTAAATATGTTAAAGAGGTACTGGATGATATCGATCATGGGTTAAAAGTATTCTTGTCTAAGCGCACAAAACCTAAAGCCCAAGAACCGGACAATGGGCTGCTGGAAAAATTGCGCGAAGCTTGCGGTAGATATGATGTGCGAGAAGTGGATAACATCATGAGGCTACTGGAATCGTTTGAGTATAAAAGCGGTTCTGAATTGATTATATGGCTTCGCGAACAGATAGATGAGATGAATTTTGATGAGATAAGTAAAGATGAATGGGCGGAAAAGCTTTAGGTAATACAGTTTTGGAGACTAGAGGCAAAAAAGAAATTATCAAGGTACGAGCGGGGGTACATAGCGACTGGACTAAGGGAGACAGTGACCATGAGTAGTAAAACTCGCCAGATCATCATGATGGTTGATGACAACAAGGCAAACCTGGCAGTAGGAAAAGCAATACTGGACGAACACTATGATGTCTACGCTTTGCCGTCGGCTGAGAAATTGTTTCAGTTTCTCAACCATGTAATGCCGGATCTTATTTTATTAGACATCGAGATGCCCGGTATGGATGGTCTTGAAGCGTTAACCATTTTAAAGGGCAATAAACAATACGCTGAGATACCGGTAATATTCGTTACAGCAAAATCTTCTGAAGAAGATGAGTATGACGGCTTGGCTCTGGGTGCCTTGGGGGGTTGGGCGAGGCGCTNNTATGTTACGAAGCCTTTTTCTGCCACGCTTCTTCTCAAGCGCATAGAAAACCATTTGCTGATCGAGCAGCAGAAAGCCAAGTTGCAAGATTACAGTGACAACTTGCTTAAGATGGTAAATAAAAAGACACAGCAAGTCTTTGGCTTACAAAACGCAATCATCAGCACGGTCGCAGAGATGTTAGAGTTTCGCGACAACGAGACCGGTTGGCATGTGCATCGCACACAGTTTTACATGAAGATGCTTATAGAGCGGATGATTGAAAATGACATTTATGCCGAAGAGCTGCTGACTTGGGATCTAGACATTGTTCTCCCTGCCTCTCAGTTGCACGATATTGGTAAGATTGCCATCAGTGACACAATCTTGAATAAACCCGGTAAACTCACTGCCGAAGAGTTTGAGATTATGAAAACACACACCACAAAAGGCGTTGAGGCTATAGAACGCATGGAGGCCTTTGGCTATTTTGGTGACTTTTTGGAGTACGCAAAGACTATCGCCGGCACACATCACGAAAAGTGGGATGGAAGTGGTTATCCATACGGACTAAAAGGTAATGACATACCACTTGAGGGGCGCATAATGGCCATAGCAGATGTATACGATGCCCTTATGACGAACCGTATATACAAAAAGGCTTATCCGGCAGAAAAATCTAACGCCATCATTATTGAGGGTGCCGGCGTTCATTTTGATCCGGCTATTGTTGGTGCGTTCAAACAGCTGACCGCAGAGTTTGAGCAAATCTCCAAAGAATACAACGACGACTTGGCAACAAGAGAGGCGCATGCCAAAACAATAGAAGCAGCCAACGCCGCTGAAGCAGAGTAGGTTACGTTTGCATAACAAGGGCGCGTTGCAAGCCGACGTGCCCTTGAACCATCCTCCATATAAGGTATTATTTCTTTAGTTAGCACTCGGCACTTGAGAGTGCTAAAACTTTCTTCAAACAAAGGAACAAACATATCTAACTAATTAGGAGGTTTAAGGTACATGGGTTTAAAACCAATTGGCGATCGCGTGATCATTAAGCAGGACGAGGCAGAGACCACCACTGCATCCGGTCTTGTAATCGCAGGTAATGCTCAGGAAAAACCACAACGCGGCACAGTTATCGCAGTGGGGGATGGCAAGCTCGATAACAACGGCAATCTAGTAAAGCCACAGGTAAAAGAGGGTGACACTGTAGTTTACAGCAAATACGGCGGCACCGAAGTTAAGCTTGAAGACGAAGAGTACGTCATCTTGCGTGCCGATGATATTTACGCGATCGTAGAGAAATAATCAGGAGAGGACCATTTAAATGGCTAAAGATATTCATTACAACGAAGAGGCTCGCGGGAGTCTCGCAGCCGGTGTCAGCAAACTTGCTGATGCCGTTAAGGTGACCCTTGGTCCCAAGGGTCGCTACGTAGCACTCGAGCGCAGCTTTGGTGCTCCGCTGATCACCAATGACGGTGTGACCGTAGCTAAAGAAGTTGAACTTGAGGACAAAGTTGAGAACATGGGCGCCCAGTTGGTTCGCGAAGTTGCGGTGAAGACCAACGATGTTGCCGGTGACGGTACCACCACAGCCACGCTTTTGGCTCAAGTCATCGTAAACGAGGGTCTTCGCAATGTAACCGCCGGTGCCAACCCGCTGGCTATTCGCCGCGGTATCGAAAAAGCTGTTGACGCTGTAGTCGAAAGTGTTAAGGGCACCGCTCACACCGTTGAAGATCAAAAGCAGATTGCCAATGTTGGCGCAATTTCTGCCGGTGATCAACTCATCGGTGACAAAATCGCCGAGGCCATGGAAGTTGTTGGCAAAGACGGCGTTATCACCGTTGAAGAGAGCCAGACCTTTGGTATCGACATCGAGACTGTAGAGGGTATGCAGTTTGACAAAGGTTACGTATCCCCATACATGGCCACCGATATGGGTCGTATGGAAGCTGATCTCAAGGATCCTTTCATCCTTATTTCTTCTCAAAAGATCTCTAACATCCAAGATTTGCTACCGGTACTTGAAGCCACCATGCAGGCAGGTCGTCCGCTGCTCATCATCTGTGAAGATTTTGAGGGCGACGCTCTGACCACCGTTTTGGTTAACCGCCTCAGTGGTCGCTTGACCTGCGTTGCCGTAAAGGCTCCGGGCTTTGGTGACCGTCGTAAGCGCATGCTCGAAGACATCGCCATCGTCACCGGCGGTACCGTAATATCTGATGAGTTTGGCATGAAACTCGATCAAACCACACTGGATCAGCTTGGTCGCGCCAAGACCGTTAAGGTGACCAAAGACACCACCACTATCGTGGACGGTGCCGGCGAGAAGAACGCTATCGAAGACCGCGTAAAGCAGATCAAGTCTGAGATCGAAAACACCGACAGCGATTTTGATCGTGAAAAGCTGCAAGAGCGCTTGGCCAAACTAGCCGGCGGCGTTGCTGTTATCAAGGTTGGTGCTGCAACAGAAGTAGAGCTCAAAGAGCGTAAAGCTCGCATCGAAGACGCGCTGATGGCAACTCGTGCAGCCGTTGAAGAGGGTATCATTTCCGGTGGTGGCGTAGCTTTTATAGACGCACTCGGATCACTTGACGGCATTGATACCACAGACTCCGATGAGCTCGTAGGCATCAACATAGTTCGCAACTCCCTAGCTGCACCGCTCAAGGTCATCGCCGACAACGCCGGTTTTGAAGGCGCTGTTGTTGTGGAGAAGGTAAAAGAGCTTCCGGTAGGACAAGGTCTAAACGCTGCGACCGGCGAGTACGGTGACATGATCGCCATGGGCGTTATCGATCCTGTAAAGGTGACCCGCACAGCGCTGCAAAACGCTGCTTCGGTTGCCGCTTTGATCCTAATCACCGAAGCCACAGTAAACGATATCCCCAAAGAGGGCATCGATCCATCCGCACTAGCCGGCATGATGGGCGGCGGCGGCGGCGGAATGTACTAGGATTTATCCAGCATAAAAATTCGCTAAACCACAAAACGACCGGGTATCTCAACAAAGATAACCCGGTCGTTTTTGTTGGGGCTGCGTATCGTTAAAGACTAAACAGCCTTAAAGCCCAGTGTTATTGTGGTGCCTCTGCCCTCTGCGCTGTTTAGGTCAATTGTTGCTTTATGTATCTTTGCGGCGTTTTTAACTATCGCCAGTCCAAGTCCTGTGCCGCCTGTTGATTTGGAGCGGCTTTGATCTACGCAGAAGAAGCGTTCAAATACTTTTTCGTGTAGTGCCGACGGGATGCCAATACCGGTGTCTGAGACACTTACGCTTACCTGATCATCATCGGCAGATAAACTTACCTGCACGGTACCACCAACATCGCTATACCTGATAGCGTTTTCTACAAGGTTGTAGATCATGCGTGTAACAAGGGTGCTAAGCCCTTTAGTTTTGAGTGACGATATTTGATCGGTTGTCTCCGGCTTGACAAGCGCGATTTGCTTTTCGTTTGCATACGACGATAAACGCTTGCATACTTCTTCAGATATCTCAAACAGATCTAAGACCTCAAAGCTTTCTTCAATTGTTGAGGAGGCTGTGCTGCTTTCATCAAGCTGTGACAGAGTCAAAATGTCATCGATCATAAGTATCATTCGGGTAGATTCATCATGGATCAGCCCTGCCAACCTAGCTTCATCTCCGGGATGAACCATACCTTGCTTCATCAGCTCGGCGTAACCGTTGATTACTGTAAGAGGGGTCTTTAGCTCATGACTTACGTTGGCGCTAAACTGCTTGCGCATCATGTCGCCCTCGCGCCACTCGGTTATGTCTCTGAGCAAAAGCACAGCACCTTGTGCATTGTCATCTAAGCTTATTTTGTCCGGGATAACAGGACTGCCGAGTATTTGGAAATACCTGTCGCCTTGCTGCATCTCACCTTCGGAGAATTTGCCTGCTAAAACTTCTTCGAGTAGTTGCTGTAGCTCGGCACTTCTATTGATGGTGAGAAGGTGACGCTTTTCAGATAGCGTTACGGATAGCACATCGTCGGTAACATTAAATATTTGTGCTGCTGACGGATTGATTGAGAGTATAGCACCGGTGGCATCAACCAACAGTAGACCCTCTTTCATATTGCTTGTAACAATTTCAAATTCATTCTGCTGTGCTTTGAGAGCTTCGCTTTGCTCAGATAGCTCGTTGAAAGAGGAATTAAGCCGCACAAGCAGGGGAGCAAGCTCGGGATATGTTTCGCTTTCTAGTGGTCTGGCAAAGTTGATATTGCCAAATGGTCTGAGAATGCGTTTTGCTGTCAGGCGTGCGATAAGCACAGCGGCTAAAGTAGCAAAAGAAAGCACCAAGATGTCGGGCAGTATCATCGAGCCAAGGTGCCCAAGCACGCTTTTTTGGCTGCCGGCCACGCGAACAATGGTGTTGTCGCTCATCACACGTGCAAGATAGGTAGTCTCCTCATTTAGGGTGTCAGAGTGCCGTTTTGAGGTGCCGCTGCCGCTGGCAATCGCGTCAATTACCTCCGGGCGATCCAGATGGTTGTCCATGTTTGGTAACTGCGTATTGCTGCTAACAGCGCTGTCGTAAAGCACGGTGCCATCTTTGTCTATCCAAGTTATGCGAATCTCACGAAGACTTAATGCGCCAAGCAAGTCATTTTTGTCCGCGGACTCATCATACGAAAAAGCCTGTTCAATCAGGCTCACTGTGTTATCAAGTTCTTGTTGAAGCTGCCTGTCAAGAAGCAAGTATGCAAGCCAGCCAAAGGCAATATTTAGCACCAAAACAATAGCTATGACAGTGAAAATTATGCTTTTAAATATTCGTGCAGACAGTTTACCCATTTTTTACTCTCAAACGATAACCGACACCACGAATCGTATCAATTTGTTTACCAGCCTCGCCAAGCTTCTGACGAAGGGTCTGGATATGTACGTCCACGGTACGCGAATTCTCGACATAATCAAACCCCCAAGTGGATCTGAGTAATTGCCCTCTGGTGAAGACAATTTCGGGATTTTCGATAAATAGCAGTAACAAGGAAAATTCCTTTGCTGTTAGTTTTACTTCTTTGTCGTCCACTAAGACCAAATGTTGTTTTGTGGAGATGGTGATGTTTCCGGATTTCAAAAATTCAACTTTGTTTTGAACGGTGCCACGCGATGCCATGCGCAATAAGGCATTGATCCTCGAGATCAGCTCTACCATGCTGAACGGTTTTTTGAGGTAGTCATCCGCTCCGGCCTCCAGCCCGGATACCACATCCAGCTCAGAACCTTTGGCTGTGATCATCATGATAGGAATGTTTTTAGTGGAGTCTTTCATGCGCAGTTCTTTGAGCAGGGTTAAGCCATCAATGCCGGGCAGCATGATGTCGAGCAAGATGACATCGGGCTGTTTCTTGTCACAACGCTCTAAAAAGCCTTGTGCTGTAGAAAACCCCATCGCCTCAAAGTTTGATTGCTCAAGAGCATAACAAGTAAGGTCGCGGATGTTTTGGTCATCCTCCACAATGTAGATAAGTGGCTTAACTTGATCGCTTTTGTCCATAGTACCTAACCCCTTTGTGTTCGCCTGTTAAAGAGTATTGAACCCATTCTGCGGTATTTTGCGCATGATCGGCTATACGTTCAAAGTACTTCGCAATTAGCAAAAGGTCAACTGCTACAACGTCGGCATCGTTTAGGCGGCGCATCCAAGCAAGCAACTCACTTTTTACGACGAAAAACAGGTCGTCCACTTTGTCGTCATCAGCAATTACTTTTTTGACCTTGTCGAGGTCTTGCGCGATAAACGCATCGATCGAAGTTCCTACCATTTCTACGGTAGCTTTACCGAGTGGCATAAGGTGAGGTACACGATCCAGCGGGTAGGGATCAGCCTCAGCCATGTCGATCACAATACGGCAGATGTCTGCCGCTTGATCACCAATACGCTCGATGTCTGTGATCATTTTGAGCGCTGCACTTATCTTGTGCAGGTCCTTGGCTACCGGCTGCTCGCGCAGTATTAGCTTAAGGCACTGAGCCTCTATGTCGCGCTCTAGGGCATTTACATCGCTATCTGATTCGATGACTTCTTGTGCAAGTTGGATGTTTCTGGTTTCCAGAACAATGATTGCGTTGTTAAGCGCTCGCTCCACAAGAGCGTTCATCTTGAGCAGCTGAGTATTAAGTTGAGACAGCTGCTCGTCAAAACGGTCGCGTGCCATATCAGCCAAACCTTCCTGTGATGTAGTCTTCTGTACGTTTGTCTTTGGGTACCGAGAACAGCTTTTCGGTTCTGGAGCACTCGATAATCTCGCCCAGTAAAAAGAAAGCTGTGTCATCGGATATACGTGCGGCTTGTTGCATGTTGTGGGTTACAATTACGATTGTGTAGCGCTTTTTTAGCTCCAAGGCCAGGTCTTCGATGCGAGCCGTTGATATCGGGTCGAGTGCGCTTGTGGGCTCATCCATAAGCAGTACATCCGGCTCTACGGCTAGCGCTCTGGCTATACAAAGGCGTTGTTGTTGACCGCCCGAAAGCCCCAGAGCGTTCTTTTTGAGTCTGTCTTTGACCTCATCAAATAAAGCTGCGTCTCTAAGCGAGCGCTCAACAATGTCGTCAAGCAGTGCTTTTTTGCGAACACCATGCGCGCGTGGACCAAAGGCAATGTTGTCATAGATGCTCATAGGAAATGGATTTGGCTTTTGAAACACCATACCCATGGTCTTTCTTAGCTCACTGGGATTCATCTCCTTGTATATATCAATGCCTTTATACAGCAACTTGCCGGTGATCTTACAACCCTCTACAAGATCGTTCATGCGGTTCAAGGTCTTTAGATACGTGGACTTACCGCTTCCGGAAGGACCGATCAACGCCATGATGCGGTTTTCGCTAATGCTGAGGTTGTTATCGATCAATGCATGCATATCGCCGTAGTGAAGATTGAGGTTTTCCGACTTTATCAGATAACTATCATTTTCGCTGACGCTTGCATTTGCGCTCTCAGGGTTTGAGTCGTGTAGTTTTTCAAGTGAATCTGTTAAGGATTGAATCGACTCTTTGCCGTCTGTGTTGATCTCTTTTTCGATTACAGACCAGTTGTTCTTGGCAGCCTTATCCATCATTTTAGTTACCATCGGTCATACCCCTTGTCATTCTTCGAGCTACTATAGCACTTAATGTGTTAATTAAAAGTACAATTAACAAAAGTACAACAGCTGTGGCTGCTGCTTCGTTCATATATAGAGCCTCTCTACTTAATTCATACATATGCACAGACAGTGTTCTGGTGGAGTCAAATACTGAGGACGGAACCTCAGTAACAGAGCCGGCGGTGTAGATAAGCGCCGCGGTCTCACCAACAATACGTCCAATGCCAAGAATCACTCCGGCTAGGATTCCGGGAAGCGCTGAAGGCAAGATTACCTTCCACACCGTTCTTAGAAGTCCTGCGCCTAAAGCCAAGCTGCCTTCGCGGTATCCATCCGGCACAGCTTTCAAAGCTTCTTCGGATGTGCGTATTATCAGCGGCAAGATCATGATCGACACCGTAAGCGAACCGGCAAGCAGCGAAAATCCCCAGCCAAAGGCAGTCACAAAAAGCATCAGACCAAAAAGTCCGTAGATGATTGAGGGAATACCGGCGAGAGTTTCTGCCATCAGGCGAATTACTTTTACCAAGCGATTGCCGCGCTTGGTGTACTCGACTAAAAATATTGCCGAAGCCAAACCAAAGGGAATGGATATCAACAGCGCCAACAACACCATAAGAATTGTATTGATGAGCGCGGGCATCAACGAGACATTGATGGAGTTGAACTCCCAAGCAAAAAGTGATGGTGTGAGGTAAGGTACTCCGGTAACTAGGATATAACCGGTGATGAATAAAAGAATTGCAATGCTAATGAAAGCCCCGGTGCGAATGATCCAACGCATGGCGATGGCTGCCGCACCTTTTGTCCTGCGAGTATCGTTTTTCATCGGTATTTTGTGCGCTTTAGGTAGTTTCATGGTTACGCCTTCCTTGTGCGATTAAGAAACGCGAAAGCCAAATTGATTATCAGGATGAATACGAACAGCACCACGCCGGTAGCTATTAACGCTCCGTAGTGTAGGTCTGCTGCGTAACTCATCTCCAAAACAATATTGCTGGTAAGTGTGCGTGCTCCATCCAGTATCGAGCTGGGTATCATAGTCTTGTTACCCACGATCATAATCACGGCCATGGTCTCGCCAACTGCACGCCCCATTCCAAGTATCACTCCGGCCATGATGCCGGACGCAGCCGCCGGAACAATTAGTCGCATCACACAAAACTCGTGGCTGGCACCAAGCGCCAGACCACCTTCATAGTAGTTTTGCGGCACAGCTTTCATGGCGGCGTAAGCAACAGTTACGATGGTTGGAAGGATCATAATGCCTAAGATGATCGAGGCGGCAAGTATGCCCATACCCTGCACATTAAATATCACTCTTATCAGAGGAACCAGCAGCACTAAGCCAAAGAAACCATAAACTACCGATGGTATACCGGCAAGCAGCTCAATTCCCGGAAGCATTATCCTAAGAAGCTTTTTTGGCGCGAAACGAGCCATATAGATAGCGCATAGCAATCCTATCGGCACACCAATAATTAGCGCCCCCGCAGTTACATATAGCGATGAGATGATAAACGCAAGTATGCCAAATTGCTCAGATCCCGGGCGCCATTTACTGGAGCCAAGAAAGTCAAAAACACCTATCTCCAGCATTGCAGGAACACCATTGGCAAACAAGAAGAAGCAGATCAAAGCTACAGCAATGATGCTCACACTGGCGGCAATGCCAAATATGATCTGAGCTAATCTTTCTTTAAGTTGAGTCATAGTCTAATTACCTTTGATTCAATCTCACATTTTTACCAAAAAGAGCCATCAGTTCTAAGCGTACTACTTCAAACCAACGGCCCTGATTGTTTACGTGTACTAACGGCTGAAGCTAAGCCATTGTTATTTGGCTACATCGCTCCAGTCTTTGATCTCACCAAGGAAGATGCCTTTGATCTGATCAAGAGATAGGTCGCTTACAGAGTTGTCTTTGCTCACTACTACTGCAATACCATCAAGAGCGATCTTGGTCGGAGTAATACCTTTGGCGAGCTCGGAATCCTTAAGCTCACGTGATGCCATGCCTAGGTCGCAAACACCATCAACTACGTTTTTGACACCGGTAGAAGAATCGCTGGTCTGTAACTCAACATCTACAGCGCTGTTCAAAGCTTTGTAGCCTTCGATAATTTTTTGCATTGCAGGAGACACAGATGATGAGCCTGCAACGATAACTTTTCCGGACAGACCGCTGGTAGCGCTGTAGGCAGCAGCTTTATCATCTACAGCAATAAATCCGGCTTTGCTGATGATCGCTTGACCCTCTTTGCTCAGGATGTACTTCAAAAAGTCAGCTGCGGCGGGGGAGAGGTTACCTTTGTCAGCTATCATAAACGGACGCTGGATGGCATAAGAGCCTTTCTTGACATTGTCTGTGGTGGCTTCAACTCCGCCTACTTTGAGTGCTTTTACGGTGTCGTTTAGCGATCCCATTGATACATAACCAATAGCTTTAGGATCACCGGCAACCGTAGTCATCATTACTGATGTGGAGTTGGTGACAACTGCATTTTCTGTGGTGGCATCTTTCTTGTCGGCATTCAAAACGCCGGCCAGCTCGGTAAAAGCAGCGCGGGTGCCGCTACCGTCTTCGCGAGATACTACCGAGATAGCACCGGTTGTACCTGCTGATGTGCTGCTGCTGGCAGTGCTGCCTTTATCGCTGCTCGTGCTGGCAGGAGCGTTGTTGCCTTGTCCGCAACCTACAAGCCCCAGAGAAACGACCATCAATGCCGATATAACTACTGTCAAAACCTTACTTTTAACCTTGCGCATTATTCCTCCTTTTTCTTAGTAAATAAATGCGTCTTAAATGCTGAATCTACGAGGTAAATTTCATACACACACTTTGTTAAGTCCGTGTAAAAAACATTCTGAAGTGGCTTTGTAAGGTCAAGGTCTAATGTTTATCAAATTTATGTAAAATGAATTCAGGTTTGCGGCTAAACACTGATTTACCTGCTTCCTAAAAAACAGGCGGGGCGGGGGATCTTTGGCTTAAAGTAAGTTGATTATGTGTTTAGTAAGTTGATGAAAGACTCCCAGCCTTTTTTGCCGGCATTGTTGCGTTTGAACACTCCGGTTGCCTCCAGTACGTTAACAAATACCCCGGCAACCTCTTGTTGTAGATAAGTTTGGCTTCTAAGCAGTTGGCTGTCTGTTTTATCTTTCATTTGACTTAGTATCTCGGCAGCCCACCGGGCGTGTATAGCAGTAGTTTTTTGCTCAAGCAAGCGCTCCTTCAGCTGATTAGCCGTTAAACCTTCTGTGGCTGCAGCACATATTTCACTTTGTACAAGAGGTAGCTCTGTTGCCAGTCGTGGGGGTAAAATTGCCAGCCCCATGATCTCTATGAGTCCAATATTTTCTTTTTTGATATGGTGCAGTGATTCGTTTGGATGAAATATGCCCCAGGGGTGTTCGGTGTCGGTGCGATTGTTGCGCAGCACCAGATCCATGATGTAGGTTGAGCCAACTTTCCTCAGTATTGGATTTAAGGTGTTATGCAAAGTACATTTATCGGTTGGGCTAAACGCTAAAATGTGACACTCAGGATTAGAGTAATTCTGCCATGCTTTTAGGATCGTGGCGGAGGCCTGCACAATTGCAGCTCTGTTTTCAGAGACCATGCGAAGCACCGACGATGGCCAGCGAACGATTCCGCATACTACACCCGGCGGCATGCTCGACATAAATACTTCTCGCTCTATAGGTGCCCTCATCAAGGGAAATGCATGATCACCTCCTTGAAAGTGATCATGAGAGAGTATTGAGCCGCCAACTATCGGTAGATCTGCATTTGCTCCAATGAAAAAGTGCGGGAACATATCTACAAAGTCAACTAAGCGCCTGAAACAGTTTTCATCGATTTTCATCGGTCGGTGTTTTTCGCTTAAGACAATACAGTGTTTGTGAAAATATGCGTATGGGGAGTATTGAAGACCCCACTTTTCGCCATCTAAATTAATGGCTGCGATGCGCAATCCCGGTTTCGCAGGATGCTCGGGTGTTCCGGGAAAATCTTCATTTTCCCAACACAGGTCGCATTGAGGGATGTTATCCGGTGAGGTGGGGAGAGCAGACTTCTGTTTAGCTTCATCTGCAATAACGCGTGGATCTTTTTCCGGTTTGGAGAGATTGATCGTACATTTAAGCTCTCCATAGGGGCTCTTGCTGGTCCAGCAAATATTCTTTTTTATCGCTTCGGTTTTTATGTAGTTATGGTTTAATCCCAAGTCGTACAAATAATCAGTTGCTTTTTCTGAGCTTGCAGAAAGTAACTCAGAAAATCTGGCATTAACTTCTCGAGGTGTAGGCAAGCCGGACATTATCTATATCAATCTAATAGCTATCGCACCTTGCGAGCTTATAGATAGTGTAGTGCAGGCATCGTAGCCAAGCATTTTATTCATGGCAGATATAAAAGAGTCTGCATCTTCATTTGGAACAAAAGCAAGCACGCCGCCACCAAAACCACCTCCATGAACGCGGTAAGCACCTTTATGCACATTATCAGATATTCTGTTGTCATTAGATGTGTCAAGTTTTGCGTCCTCATGACACACATTTACCTGACACACGCCATCCAGTAGATGGGCGCATAATGCAAGTATTACCATTACAGGTTGTTCGGCTCGTAGTGTATCTGCATGCGTAGATGTGTTTTGCAGGTATTGTGCGGATGAAGCGCCGGACAAACGCACGTGTTTTAAGAAGCGCTCAAAATCATTGGTTTCAAGCGCTGCTTTTTGAGCTAAGACACGCTTGTCTTCCTCAAAGAAATGCAGCGCTCTGAGCGCCGCTCGGTCACCTAATATCTCACGCATCGGTCTAAGCTGTTCTAGGAAGTTGGGGTACGGCACCTCGGCAAGTTTATTGCAGTTAAAGTACTTGGCAACGGTATGCATATCTGCAGGTATTGATGCAAAATCATCCGTATAATTTGAGTGATCGCACTTGCTGTCGATGAGAAGCATTGTGTATCCGCTAATGCTTGCGTCAAAGTTGATCGGGATCACGTATGGTGTGTCATTTGAGAAGTCCAGCGCTACGGTGCCGCCAAAAGCACTTGCCAGCTGGTCTTGAGCTCCACATGGTTTTTTAAANNTTAAAGTAGTCGCACTCAGTGTGCATTCCGTCAAGCGCCAGCGCGGTCAGCTCGTTGTAGTTTTTGCTGCCGCTTTCATTAAAAAATCCCGCAGCGTCTTCTTCATCGCAGATCGCACGGATGACCGTGCCTAGCAAGACCTCGTATGCCGCAGACGATGAGACCCCTGAGCCAACAGGTATATCCGAGCAGGTGACCATGTTAAAACCCTTTAGTGGCTTTTTGGTCTTAGCATATGCATTAAGCATGCCGCGAATCAAAGCTGAAGAGGTTTCGCGCTCATCAATTTTTGCATCCAGATCAAGGCAGCTTATGGTGACTTTACCAAAACCATTCATGAAAACGCGAATCTCGTCCGAGTTGTTTGGCGCTGCAAGTGCGTAAGCACGTTGACTGATTGCTGCGGAGATGGTGTGACCGCCTTGATGGTCGGTATGGTTGCCGGCAAGTTCTACGCGTCCGGGTGCGGAAGCCAAAATAAATGCGGAGAGCTCCGGACTCTTGTCACTGTCAAAGTGCTCTGAGTAGAGTTGACGTAAGTGGGATATTGCTTTGTCTGATGTGTCGCTCATAAGTACCGTTCAAGTCTATTTTTCCAGTTTGTTAATGCGGCGATCGTAAGTCAGCAAACCATTTGTTTCTTCCTCTACGTCTGACAATTGAGTATACACGAAGCCTGCGAGACCTTGTTCTTCGAGAACATCTGCGGCTGCAAGAGTCTTGCGCACATCGGATTTAAAAGCCTCTATGTCATCATATGATCCGTAGCCATAAGAAGTGGCTAGTGAGCTGTGCGCAGGGATGTGATGCGTTAGACCGCCAAACTCCGAGATCGCAAAGGCTCTTTTGTGCTCGGCAGGATCCTTATAGACTTCCAGTGGCCTAAAGTAGTTGTGAACGCTTAAGAAATCTCCACAGCGCTGATCGTACCAGCCGCTGACTGCATCTATAGGGCGACTGGGGTCTAACGCTCGCACCATTTCCGTGGCTTCCCGGGTTTCAAACTGCCCCCATGCCTCATTAAATAACACCCATGTAATGATCGAAGGATGGTTTTTTAGATTGCATATCGTATTTATACAAGTAGTCTTCCATTCGTTTCTGTACTTAGCGTCTCCGGCAGAAAGCTTTCTAAAGTGACGTATCTTGTCATCCTTATAACGCCCCCATGACCAGCGAAAAAACGTTGGTTTATAGCTGGAATGCCAAGAGCTTAGGGGTGAGCCGCCGCTCACCATGTCCTGCCAAACGAGCATGCCCAGTCTGTCGCAGTGGTAATACCACCGGTCACACTCCACCTTAATATGCTTGCGCAACATGTTAAAACCCATGTCCTTCATGGTCTGAATGTCAAAGATCAGCGCTTCATCAGATGGTGCAGTCAAAAGTCCGTCCGGCCAATATCCTTGATCCAGAACTCCGCGCAAAAAGTATGGTTTATGGTTGATGTAAAGACGCATTACACCTTGCTCGTCTGCTTTAATGGTGATGGTTCTAAACCCACAGTAACTTGATACTTTGTCTTTACCGTACGTGAGCTCAATTTGATACAGGTGAGGGTCTTCGGGGCTCCAAAGCCGGGGTTTGGTGATATTGATGGTAATTGCAGTAGGACAGAGCTGCTCAAAATCCTCCGCAAACACATGCGTTGTGCTGGCAATTACCTGATCACTATCAAACACCTTTACAGCCAACTCTGTAGGGCGATTGTCAAAATCAAGAGCGGTTTCCTCGTGCTTGCTTATCAATACATTAAGTGTCAATGCACCGGTGTCAGCGTACGCATCAATAGACAGCACGTCGATGCTGTGCAGAGGCACGATCTCCAACCAAACACTTTGCCAGATGCCACTTTGCGCAGTGTACCAAATGCCGCCACGATCTAGCTTTTGTTTGCCCCTAAGCTGAGTTCCGGTATCGCTTGGATCGTAAACCACCAGCGCAATTTGATTTTCGCCCTCTTTGAGCTTGTGGGTAATATCAAAACTAAATCCGGTGTAGCCACCGCGGTTAGAGCCAACAAAAATACCATTTAAGTAGCACTTGCAATAATAATCGACTGCTTCAAAGTGCAGGATGTAC
This sequence comes from Eggerthellales bacterium UBA948, assembly GCA_002293265.1. GTDB lineage: Bacteria > Actinomycetota > Coriobacteriia > Coriobacteriales > UBA8131 > UBA8131. Next base: position 28,388 of record DBCW01000044.1, on the reverse strand, counting down.
CGATCAGTAGGGTTCACCACAAGTTTCGACGGCAAAGTGAAAGCACGTTGATACCAAAGAACTTCTGTGGGTTTAAGTTGCCTCTCAACTCCCGAGAGCGGAGCTTCCGGAGAAAAAGGCACACGAATTTGGCCCTCAAAAGCATTTGGGATCTGCCTTGTGTTTATAAAAGCATTTAGTAGATGGTTATCAGATGATACCTGATTCAGCTCCAGTTCTTTTGCATAATCGCTTATATCCAAAAAGCAATAATCCCACCAACCATCAAGCAGCATAAAGCGCTCACGCTCAAATTGAGGATGTGGATGAGGTGCGGCGCTCAAAGGCTCTGAGGGCTGATACTCATCCTGTGTATTTTCGATAAGTTGTTGCCCCCAAGGTGTTAGCAGTGGTTGCAACTTAACGTGCTCGGGCTTTTTAGGTGCACTGGCAAGTATACGTTTTATGTCGAGCATGAGCGGAGCTCCTAATTATTCTTGGAGTCGCGGATTAAACGCTGCTTGCGTATCAACACCAGCACGCCAAAGGTGAGCAATGCCACGACTGCTCCGCCTAAAAAGATGATCGATGACGGCGTAAAGCCGTCTCCCACCACACCAAGACCCACAACACCGGAAGACGCGCTGAGTGTAGCTCCGATCCAAGGACCGATGAGCATGGGGATCAAGACGACACTAAAGATGCGGATACCTTGAAAAAGGCCTACGTATCCGCCGGGAGTGTTGTTGCGAATCTCTGCGCCGAGACAAGCTACAGCGCCAAGATAGCCGCTGAGCATAAGCACCGATCCCACAAACACAAAGATGGCATCTTGCATAAATGTAAGTACCAGACAGCCTGTAATGAACAATAGTAGCGGCAATATGACAGCGCGTGAGAAGCCCTTACGATCAAGCGTGCGCGCATAAAAGATCGTAAAAATAGCTGCAATAACAATGCCGGGAGCCATAACAAACACGTAATTCTCGCCAAGGATGTAGGGGAGCCGCAGGTACAAAACGTAGTAGGGCATAAACACTTGCAGTGCCGTGGCAAAGACCAGATAGGCTAACAGCACCAGGTACAACATCTTGTTAGCTGTGATAGAGCTGGGGCGAAAACCATAAAATACACTCGCCAAGTAGCTGCCTTCTTCGCGATTAGGTGAAGAGTCTTTCATTAGCAGTAAGACCACAATGCCCAAAACGATAACCGCGCTGCCGATGATGATAAAAAACAGCGGGTAGTCGTAAGTTACCGTGCCGTCCGGGCGCACGATCATCAAAAACATCGCGCCACCAAAAACCGCAAGCATTGCAAGCAGCGGCATGGCAGAGTTCACGCCTTCAACCTTGCCTCTGTTTTTGTCTGACGTGATGTCGGTCACCCAGGCGTTAAAGGCGCTGTCATTTGCCAGGCTGCCAAAAAATGTCATCACGCAGTCAAAGACGATGGTGAGCGTGATGCCAAAAGCCATCGCAGCCGCGGTGACCCCGGCGAGAGTTGTAGATATGGTTTGCAGGTAAGCGAATATGATGATAGAGGCACCCCAAAGGATCGTGCCAATACCGATAAATATCTTGCGTTTACCAACGCGATCCGACCAAGCGCCTGCCAAAAGCGTTGTGGCAGTTGCAGTCAAAGCCGAGGCTGACACCATCAAGGCAACATCAGCAAGTGAGGCGTTAAAGACATCTTGGATAAACAGGTTGAAGAAGTTGTTCTCCAGCGCCCATGCGACTTGACCGACAAAGGACAACAAGATGATGAGCAGCCATGATTTTTTGGTGAGCGGGGAAGGGGAGTTTGTGGTGGCGGATACGCCTGTACCCAATTCACCGGATGCGCTACCGGCACTTGCGGAGCCTGTGATGTCTTGCATGGGATCAATTTTCGCAGTCATAATCACCGCCGATTCTCTGGGAAAAACAATGATGAAACATGCTACTCCCAAAACATGCAAATGTGTTGAAATAATGTCGACAAATATTAGACGGTTTGAGATTTTATGCTTTTACGCTTCACCTCAAATTGCGCAGCGATGCCACATAGTTTATGCCCAGGTATCCGAAAAATGCGTACAGTGGTGTTTCTGCTCTGTTTTGCAGATCGACAAATAGGTCTTCCCACCAAGCATCGACATGTTTTTCCAGGAAATAATTAATGCGTTGTTGCCACCGGGATGTTTCGTCAGCAAGTTTAGCCTCTTCCGCTCGTTTCATGAACAGGTAGGCCAGATATTCCATTTCGACCGAAAGGTGATCGGCAGGCTCGGCGAGATTGACCAGTTTCATTCCGGCATCCTTTATACATCCCTGCACGTCAAGAGCTGTTGGACTGGTAAAGAGTGTGGCCGTATTCTCCACGCCTTGTTTTCTCGCAAGCCATCGTGTTTCGTACATGCAAGAGGCAGGCGCAGTGGGATGTGTAAAGAGTTGCGTGTATTCGATACGTAGTTGTTTGTGCAAATTGTCATCTGTGCCAAAGCCGGTGATGGCTGTCTGAAACTCCGCACAGATTTTGAGAAACTCCGCAGAATCAAGGCCCAGATCGATGGCAAGTTCCGTGACATCTTCGATCAGCGACCCATCCTGCAATGCGGCTACCAGCTCTTTGGTGGGCAATCGCAGCAGCAATGCGAATAGCGTAGCCATGTCGGAGCTCGCAAACAACTTACGGGTCTCATTATCAAAAGAATCATACATTCGCTTATCCTCACACTCAAATCCACTCTGTGTCGATTCGGGTCTATTACATCAACGTGGAGTAGATAGATCGATCATCGGGTAATGCGCCACTCTCCGACTTCGTAAGAGGTTTATGGGAGAGTGGCGCGAAAGGCAAAGACTAAATAATTGCGACTAACCGATTAGGTGAGCATGAAAACGGACGGAGACGTTTTCTCCTCTTCCATCAGGCAGTAGTAATCGCGAGAGGCCAAAAGTTTGCTGATCTCGCTTTGCGGATCATCGATATCGCCAAAGTATCGGGCGCGACCGTTGCAAATCTCCATGCAGGCAGGTGTGCCGCCCTTGTCGATTCGGTGAGCACAGAAGTCACACTTCTCAACGGTGCCGTTTTTGTGTGGTTCGGCATCAAGATCGCCGGTAGCAAAATCAAAGTAGTACTCCGGCTCGCCCTCAATGAGTGTGCGTACATCATAGGGACAGGCTTCGATGCAGGCCTTACAGCCGATGCAGACCTCGTTATCGACCCACACAATGCCGTCTTCGCGTTTGATGCTTGCACCCGTAGGGCAGACCGCCACACAGAGCGCCTGCTCACAATGCTGGCAAGCTTTCGTGTAGTAGGAAAGTGTGTTATTTGGATAAGTTCCCGTAGCGGTATCCATTTCGTCTCCGCCTACGGTCACCACTTTATTCCACCAAACGTTGCGTGGCAGATTATTGGCTGATTTACAGAGTACGGCACAGTTTTGACAACCAAAGCAGCGGTTTGTGTCAATCGCCATTGCGTAACGCATAAGTGCTCCTTTCTACTCCTCGACTTTTTCTACTTCGGCCAACACATCGTAATACGCCTGGTTGATCATGTAGTCATCGGTCATCGAGTGTGTGAGATCTTGTAGATGCCCCTCGATGAACTGATCGTGTTGCCAACCGCGTGGTACGTTGATTTGACCGGGGCGACGGCCCCCATCTATAACGGCACGGACGATGACGTAACCGCGATCATTAAAGACTTTCACTTTGTCGCCCGCCTTGATTCCGCGCGCATCGGCATCGATCGGATTCATTCTGCATATCGGTTCGGGGTCAAGCTCTCGCAAGCTTTCGACATAAGCGAACATGGTATGCACACGGAAGCGACTAGCCTCTTGGAACACAACCAGCGGATATTTGGCAAAAAGCTCGTTTTCGTGCCATGCTTCCAGGGGCGGATCCCAATAGTTGAGAGCAACTTTCTTGGTATCCCAGACCTGCCCATAGTAATTCATCGGGAAGGTGGTCTCCAGATAGAACTGCATCCTACCTGTTGAGGTGCTAAAGGGGCGTCCGCCTCCTCCATATACAAGACCCTCTTCTTCTTGGCGCGGCCAAAGATCCACGGCACCCTTTGCTTTGAATTCCTCACGAGTGCCAACCATCAGGCGTGCAAAATCGGTATCGAGGAAGGTGTCGAGATGTTCGGACTCTGTCCTTGTAAAGTGCTCGCCCAAACCTAGACCTTCAGCCAGCATGCAGGCGATCTCGTAATCGGTCTTAGTATCGTAGAGCGGGTCTATCACCTTATTGTGGTAAATAGCATAAGGAGATTGGTTGATGAAATTGCCCAGATCCTCATGTTCAAAGGCACTGGATACAGGCAACACGTAGTCGCAATACTGGATGGAGTCACCGGTCTGTATATTGGCGCATACGATCAGATCGAGCTTGTCGAGTGCCTTTATCATCGCTTGGCGGTCAGTATTGATGCCCATTGGATTTCCTGAAGTTATGAACCAAGCTTTGATATCGAGGGGCTGACCGGCGTACATACCGGTTTCCAGCGTCTCGGTGAACTTTGTGGCAGGCACTGTGATGGAGATTTGCTCTTGATTCGAATCCTCTGCAAGTGCGCTGGTAGTTCCGGTATATGCGGTGTTGTAGATGGCACCTGTGTGATTGGGGTAGTTGAGCGTACAACCCGGCTTGCCGGCGTTACCCGTAAGCATGGCGATGGTGTAGAGGTTCCAGCAGTTGGGCATGCCGTTGGTGTAATGGTCAAGTCCCATCCCGGCAGTTATGCTTACCGGTCCCTCGTTGATGAATACGTCGGCAACCTGATAGATGAGGTCTTCCGATACATCACAAATGTTTGCAACTTCGGATATGGGGAACTCTTTAAGGCGCTCAAGCAGCAGGTCATAAGCCGTTCTCACTTCGATTCCCTCTATTGTGAAAGAGCCGTTTAGTGCGGGCGTTGCCACTTCTGCTATTGCTCCGTGGGTGCCGGCCGCTTCATCCCATACAACAAAGTTCAGATCTGTTGTAGGGTCTTCGGGAGCCGGGCCGCCGATATCTGCCTGCCTGAGGAACATGCCTGTGTCATTTCGTACCAGTAGGGGAGCGACGGTTCTGGCTTTGAGGAACTCCACGTCCAAACCATCTTTTTCTAGTATGGCATTGCAGACACCAAGTGCAAAAGCGCCGTCCGATGCCGGTCTGATTGGTACATAGATATCAGCCTTTGACGCAAAGAACGTAAAGTTGGAGTCGATGACAATCCATTTTTGTCCTTCATCCTTTGCTTCAAGATGCCAATGCACTTTTTGGGGGATGGAAAGCTCCATGTTGATGCCCCAAAACACATTCCATTTTGCGTTGAATATGTCCGAAACTTCGTTTCCGGCGTTAAAACAGAAGTTGGAACCTGCTCCACCGTAGGCAAAATAGTTAGCCAGCGCATTAGCCAGGTCGTAGGAGTGACCACAACGGGTTGTTTCCATGAAAGAGAAAAGCCTGTGATAGGCATTTAGCCCAACCGCAGTTTGACTTGCAGAGATCGCATAAGAAGCGATGGCGGTTTTACCGTATTGCACCCAAATGTCTTTGACTTTTGCGCAGATTTCATCGATAGCCTCATCCCAAGTAATTTGCTCCCACTTGCCTTCGCCTCTTTCTCCGGCTCGGCGCATGGGGTATTGCAGTCTGCCGGGACCATAGATGTTGTGCGGCCAAGAGAGGCTTTTCACGCAGACTCCGTTGTAGCGCGTGTCGGGACAGTCCGCCGCCGTTACGTGTACAAGGCGACCGTCGCGCACCTTGCATTTAAGGTAGCATCCGCCCATACAGCCAAATGAGCAACCGCGGGTCACTTCCTTTTCATCAATGGCTGCGGTTGTGACTTGATTTGCTTCCTGTGTTGGAGCCGTGGCATTAGTGCAGCCGGGAAGGGCGATGGCACCCGCACCGGTCAGACATGCTGTTGCAGCCAAACCTTTGACAAAGGTGCGCCGCGACAAGCTGTTTTTCTGCAAATCTTTTGACATGCTTCCTCCTTTACCAGTCTTTCGATATTTCTTACATGTGATGGTATTTACAAAACGCAACTCCTATCATTGAATCGTACAGCGAATGACAATGAGGGAATTTAGGGTTAGTATACTCCAGACTATATANNTATATAGTCTGGAGTATACTAACTTTAGGATATTTGCTTGTCTCGACTTCTGTCACATTGCTTTTACTCAGCACACAAAGGCGTTGTTCGTTACAAAAGGAGAGCCTAACGCAAAAGAAACTGCTGCCCGAAAAGTTGTTTTGGTGTAGACTTCCCTAAGAACACGAAACCGGAAACTTTCTTTTTTGGGGGAGAGGCTTCAATGCTTATGCTGGCAAAACGAAAGAAATTAATGATTGGACTGTGTGAATGAATATTGAATTCGCAGTGCTTGGACTTATTAAGATGAGCCCCGATGCTTCCGGATACCAACTTAAGTCCATTGTCGACAAGTCAAGTGGTCATGTTACGCAGATCCACCTGAGCAAAATATATCCTGCGCTCAAGCGTCTTACAGAAAAAGGTTTGCTGACGTATCGATCAGTTCCTCAGCAGGGAAGACTAGATCAAAAATTCTATTCGCTCACCGATGAGGGGCAAAAAGTTTTGGACGAATGGATGACGAAGCCCTTTGATTTTGGTACGAACCGAGGTTGGTTTGATGACTACCTTCTCCAGTTCTCAGGCATGGTATATCTGAACAATGACGCAATCTGCAGCTTTATAGATCAAGGAATTGCTCGTCTTGAGCAAGAGATTGCCTACGGAAAAAATGAAGCAGAAACAAACGATATGGGATTTGTGGATGATATGGACGAGACACTACGAGAGCGCTATCTACAACTATGGGCCAGCGAACGCCAACTGCTGATTGAAGAGAGCGCCAATCGTCTTGCGTGGCTGCGTCAGATGCGAAAAGTGTATACAGCATCGTAAAGCACCACTTAGCCATCACAACTGAAAGCTAAAAACAAAGGAGCCTATCCGCTTTTAGATAGACTCCTTTGTGAGTAAAACAAACTAAAGCAAGCTACATGTCAGTTAGCGCCTAGAGGTGTAAACCACATTTGCTTTGGAGTTTTCCCAAGCAGGTAAGCGCCAGTTTTTGTAGCCCTTGCAGGTGAGTGCGTTCAGCTTGGTTGCTACATCAGAATCAGGATCATCCAAATCTCCAAACGTAAGTGCCAATGTTGGGCAGCTGTTCACGCAGTGGGGAAGTTCGCCATCAGCTATGCGGGCGGCACATAAAGTGCAGCTCTTGGAGTAGACCGGCATCCACGACATGCGTAGATTTGGCCATACACCGCTGGGGCGGTCGATTCCGTCGCCGTTTCCTAAAGTGCGAACGGTTGCAAACCAAGTATCTTCAGGAAGATCGTTATTTATCTTACAGGCCATTGCACACGACCAACAGCCAACACAGCGGTCAAGGTTAACAAGAATTGTTTGCTTTACCATATTAAGCCTCCTTCTCGTTATCTACCTTACGCAGCGCGCAGCCGCAGTCCCAAATAGTATCCCAACCTCCGGCATAACCAGTGGCAAAAGCGATACCCATGTCATCTTCGCCATAGGTTTCTTTAGCCTCTTTGTACCAAATCTCGCCTGTGGCATTGGTAGTGCACTCATGACCTAGTGGGATGAGTAACTCGGCATATGTGCCTTCCTCAAATTGCCTTTGGCGCCAGCCAAACCAAACATGGATAGTTCCCGGAGGCACAGACTCCTCAAGGTGAACCTTTATGACCACGCGCCCGCGATTGTTGTAGACCTCGATTTTATCGCCATCAACGATACCCTCACGCTTGGCATCGATGGGATTCATGCGAGCCGATGGCTCTTGCCCCGAAAGCTCCACCATCAGCTCATCATCGGTAAACATTGACTGCATAAAGAACCGCTGGCGACCGGTAAAGAACTGGTAAGGATACTCGTCATTTGGTTTGTCAACAGAAGGCGACTCCAGTGGTGGAAAATACGTGGGCATTTCCATGCCAACCGAGATTAAGCGTTCTGCGTAGAACTCCATTCTGCCGGTCAGTGTGATGGGCTCCAAATTGAGCATCGGGTCAAAGTGTGGAGTTGCCGGCCAGTTTACTGCTACCAGCTTCTCTTTCTTCAGACGCTCCATAGTCAGAGGTGGATCAAGCGATGTGATGGGCGGGAAATCGGTTTGAAGTTTGACCTCCAACCATTCTTCTGTAGTCTTGTCAAAGTACTCGCCCAGACCAACGCGGGCAGCAATTCCGCTTAAAATGTAGTTCATGTCGCGCGCTTCGCCTTGTGGCTCTATTGCCGGCTCGCATAACACAACGTGACCCCAGGCAGCCATATCCACAATTTCGGTACGCTCAAATGGCATGCAGTCCGGCAACACGTAATCGGCAAGCTCGCCGGTATCTGTCATCCATATATCTATATCCACCACAAGATCCATTGAGTTAAAAGCCTTTACCCAACGATCTCTGTTTGGACAGTTATGAGCAGGGTTTCCGGAAGTCTTGATGAAAGCCTTGATGGGGTAGGGCTTGCCAGTCTCAATTTGTTTGTCAAAGTCTTTCTGACGCACAAACTTGGTTTTTTGCTCCATGCCTTCAACGCGACCGATGCCGGCATTGTTAAATACTACAGGTGCGGAGGAACATCCAAGTGAGGTGAGCACACCGGCTCCCTCAACACCAATTGACCCGGTTAGCATTCCCAGCAGGTAGAAAGCGCGATAACTCTCCCCTTGATTTTGATATCTCAGACCCAAAGCGCCCATGATGTAAGGTTTCTTGGCTTGTGCGTATGCCTCACAAAGTGCGATAACCGTAGCGCTGTCAATGCCGCAGATGCGCTCTGTTTCGGTAAGTGTGTAGGAGTCCAGATGGTCAACAAGTACTTGCATCGCCGGCTTTAACTCTTTGCCGTCAACCGTAAAGCTGCCAAAAAGTCCTGGGCTCGCAGGCAGCGCTCCGCCACTTTCGATAGAAACTGTGTTTCGTGCTGCATCATCCCAGATAAGATAGTTTTCGCCATCGCGAGCAAATAGTTTGGTCTCAGTATCGACCAAGTATGCAGCTACGGTCTTTTCGGTGACATAGTCCTTTTTGTAAAGGTTGTTTTCAATCATGTAGCGAGCCATAGCCAGAGCCAAGAAACCATCGGTTCCGGGTTTAACCGGGATGAACTTATCCGCAAATCCGGCGGTAGCGTCAAATACCAGACCTATGTCATAAATGAAGCAATCATTTTCGCGCGCCTCTACCAAACTTTTTGCGACGCGCATTTGGTTCTCGACGGGATTGGCGCCCCATACGATAATGAGGTCAGCGCCTTCCAAGTTTCTTGGGTTGATGCTTATGCCGCCAAATTGGTTATTGAAGGTATAGAGCCCTGCAAACATTGGTCCGTTATCCAAACCATAGCTTTGACAGGTATCGGTTGCTCCCCAGACGCTCATGAAGCGAGATGCCAGAAGCTGTCCAACACCAAACATGGGCGGAACACCGGCGATAAAATTCCAAAACATCAATGATTCTGCACCGTACTCTTCACGTATTTTAAGTAGCTTTTCGGCGATCTCATCAAGAGCCTGATCCCAACTGATGCGATCCCATTTCCCCTCCCCACGCGCACCCACTCTCTTTAGTGGGTAAAGGAGTCGGTTTTCGTTATAGGGTTGTTTAATACTCTCAAGACCCTTTTGACAAATGTGACCTACCGCAAGGTCTTCATTTGGGTATACGGTTTTCTCAGCTCTTACGATCTTTCCGTCCTGGACTATCGTCTTTAATACACAATAGTCATGATCGCCCCATCCGGGGCATGGTGTGTACGCAAACGTTTCTGTAGCCATAAAACCTCCATTTCGATAAAGGGATTTTGCTGACATCTGCCCATGCGATTAGGGCATAAAATGTCAGATATTCACTCATTTTACGGCGCGTATAAAAGGGGAACAACAAATCAGTAATCAAATAGATGTATAATTTACTGTACTATTTTCATGTGTGTTGATATATGTGCTGTGAACTGATAAATGAGCATTTGAGCTTGTGCAATTAAACAATTTGCAAAGCTAACTATTCTAAGTGGGGTAAACTTTGGAACAGCAAGCAAGGACAGTTACTGCAACGCATCTCATCGCCGCAAGTTTTTGTTATCGTGTTTTGAAAAGCAGCATTGTGCAAACCAGCGCACTTTCTATTTCGCAGTATTGCGTTTTGCTTGAGCTACAAGATGCAGCCGTTAATTCTCACCCTGCAAATATTGGTCAACTTGCAAGTAGACTCTCGCTTACTCCAAGTGCAATCAGCATTGCATTGAGAGATCTTGAAGATTCACGGCTTGCCTCTTGCTTGGGTAGTCGTGATGACAACCGAAAAGTTGATATTTCGATTACCGCAAAAGGAGACAGTGAAGTTAAACGCATTGAGGCTGGCATCAGCGAGGCAATCGCTTATATGTGTGCCGGCTTAACTTTTTCCCAGCGACAACTAATACTAAATGCAGTGCTCAAAACGATGAGTGAACAAAAGCGCCTACGTATTGAATCCGGGCGGCTTAGAAACGAGACGGCATTTACCGAGACAGTGATCGTTTGTTTTAACGCTTTTAAGGAAGCGGCACGACTGCATAGGATCAGCATCAACGAAACTATTGCGCTTGCTTGGTTATGTGATCAGCAAAAACCAAGACCTATCAGTGAGTTGAGCCACGCCATATTACAGAAGCTTAATTATGTGGTTCAGGTGAACAACAAGTTAGTTTCGCGCTCGCTGGTCAGACGCGAGTTATCATCCAGCGACCGTCGCATTTCGATGCTATCTATAACAAATGCCGGCAAGCAGCGCTTTAATCATGTCCAAAAGGATCTCGATAAAGTGATGCACGATTTCTTCTCCAAATGCACGCAAGAAGAATGGGAGTGCTTCAAAAAGAGCGCTGATGCAATTGTTGCAGAGGATGCCAAGCGAAATAGATACAGCTGAGTTTCATGTCCACACATTGCGCAGGGGTTCTATTGTTGCTAGAAGTTTAATCTCGTATATGTTATAGTAACAGCTGTTACAGTAACTACAGTTACGAGGTTGGCATGGATTTTTATGGTAGGCAAGCACAATTAGCAGAGCTTCGGGCAATAAGAGATAAAGCTTTCAAGGATCACTCTCGCTTAACTATTGTGACAGGACGAAGGCGAATTGGTAAAACCACTCTTGTTACACAGGCGCTAGAGGCAAAAAGCACAATATATCTCTTTGTGGCAAAGAAGAATGAGTCATTGCTTTGCGCTGATTTTGTTGAGGAAATCAATTTAACGATAGACGCGTTTGTTCCTCCGGAAACATCCACATTTAAAAGTGTTTTTTCCGTTTTATTTAAGCTTGCAGAAAAACAATCATTTAGCTTGGTAATTGACGAATTTCAAGAGTTTTTTAATATCAACCCATCGTTTTATAGTGACCTGCAAAACCTTTGGGATCAATACAGAAAAAAGACCAAGCTTAATCTTGTGGTGTGCGGATCGATCTATTCGCTAATGCAAAAGATATTTAGAGATGAAAAAGAGCCGCTTTTTGGCAGAGCAGATTTTTCAATAAAACTAGAACCTTTTGAAACAAGCGTTTTGAAAGAAGTAATGCTCAACCTAAACAAGGACTACTCAAACGAAGACCTGTTGGCTCTTTATGCCATAACGGGTGGGGTTCCAAAATACGTGGAGCTTTTTGCCGACAACGATGCAAACAATCTACAAAAGATGGTTGAGTTGATGATTCGTGAGGGATCAATTTTTCTTGACGAGGGAAAAAGCCTGCTTGTTGAGGAGTTTGGCAAAAACTACGTAACATATTTCTCGATCCTTTCTGTTCTTTCATCCGGAATATCAACACAAGGAGCTATTGAAAGCGCACTAGGTGGCACGAGCGTGGGCGGACATCTTAAACGTTTGGTTGAGGATTATGCCGTAATAGAAAGAAAGGTTCCGATACTTGCCAAGAAGGGAACGAAGTCTGTTCGCTACCAAATATGTGACAACTTTCTTCAGTTTTGGTTCAAATATATTGATAAGCACAGGCAGCTTATTGAGATTAAAAACTATCCTGGACTCAAAACTCTAATAATCGAAGATTTTGCTAGTTATTCCGGACGAACATTGGAGCGATACTTTTTACAAAAGTTAGCTGAGAGCTTTGAGTTTAGTGCGATTGGTCCGTGGTGGGCAACAAACAAGGAGCATTGTGATATTGATATCGTTGCCATTTACCTGAATAAAAAAGAGGCTCTGGCTATTGAGGTAAAGAGACAAGCTGGCAAGTTTCAACCAGAGTTGCTACATAAGCGAGCCAAGCATCTCCAAGATAAGGCACTAGCAGACTACGTCATCAAAGAACAGTGTTTGTCGATGAGCGATATGTGATTATGTAGATTAGTGTTTGATGTTGTGGCGTAAAAGCGAGCGCCAAACTTCTAACCATCAAATGCACTATTGCTTGATGTAAAAAAGTGGCTACCAACTTGTCTGGGTAGCCACTTTTGTAGGTAGTTGTTTGGTTGCAATCTATATGTTCATGTAAACGATAGGTTTAATGAGATCAGGTGCTTTTTTATCCATTAGGTGGAATGCTTCTTCCATTGTGTTGAAGCCTTCGAAGCGATGGGTGATGATCTTCTCTGCGTCAAAACCTCGATATTTGATAACGTCCATCATCTGAGTGATGCGCTCGGCACCACCCGGGCAAAAGCCGCCACGAATGGTTTTGTCGGCCATGCCAAGACCCCATACCAGAGCCGGGAAAGCCAGCGTCTCTGTGACATCGTAGAAATTGATGTTGGCAATATTGCCTTTTTCTTTCGTGATGGTGATAGCTTGGGCAAAGGTTTCAGCATTACCTCCGGCAATGATGGTCTTTTTAACACCGCCACCAGTTGTCTCCATAATCTGCTGTACAACATCACCGTCTTTGTAGCTGATTATTTCACTTGCGCCATAAGCTTTGGCAACCTCAATTGCTGCCGGACGAGTTCCTACGGCTATGATTCTGCCTGCACCGCGCAAAGCCGCTCCGGCGATAGCCATAAGTCCAACAGGTCCAATGCCAAAGACAACCACGGTATCTCCATAGCCAACCTCGGCCATCTCCACACCATAGAAACCGGTAGACATCATATCTACGGTCATCAGCGCAGCTTCAGGCGTAACGCCATCTATAAGCAGGGCGAGATTGGCATCAGCTTGATTTACATGAAAGCACTCTGCCATTACGCCATCTTTTGAGCCAAGGAACTTAAAGCTTCCAAAGGGCTTTGAGTCGTGTGAGAAGGTAACCTTGTTTTGTATGCCCGGCTCAAGCCAGTTTGGAGTGCAGCAAGGAACAACTACAAAGTCGCCAGCCTTGAATCGCTTAACATCTGCACCAACTTCTTCGATGTAGCCAACAGCTTCATGCCCCAAAATGAGGTTTTCCTTGGGTCCGGAACCACCGTGCATTGTGTGGGTGTCAGAGCTACAAGGTGCAATAATGGTCGGCTTTACAATGGCATCCAGTGGTCCGCAAGTAAGACGATCTTTTTCGAGCCACCCGGGATTGTTAACGCTGTGCATTCCATAACCACGCATAAAAATCTCCTCTCGGATACATAACATAAGGACAGGAATTTTCCGGCACACAGTACCGTTGAACTTTTGACTATAACCAGATGTTTAGGTGTAGTTGCGAGTGTATTCGCCCAAAGGCAGTTTTTGAACTTTAGGTAGTTCTTGCAGTGAGTGATGTGCCGCTTAGAAGCCAAGATGAGCCTTTCGCTGTGAGAGCTAAGAGCGTTTTATGTGCAAGTTTAAATGTGCAAGTTTAAATAACAAGAATCTGACTTAACGCAGCGTGCGTGTAACACTTTTCTGAATAACCATTACAATGTTCAGATGAGAAAAACTGAACTGATAGACATTGTTGCAGAGACTATTGCCGGGCACGATATGCTGCCGGATGCCCAGCTGGTGCCTACGTCACCACCGGTAGTATTGATGGTGAGTGGCGGCTCGGATTCTGTGGCATTAGCGCGTTTGTTGCCCAAAGTTTGCAAGCAAGCGCAGTTTACGATACTGCACATAAATCACCAGCTTAGAGGAAAAGATGCGGATGAGGACGAGTCTTTTGTTGTTCGGCTCGCCAGAGAGCTAAAGCTGTCTTGCGAGGTGCGTAGGTTTGATGTTGCAAAAGTGGCTGCTGAAACCGGCACCAACACTGAGCACGCCGGAAGAGAGCTTCGATACAAGGCTGCAAATGAGCTACTTGACAGACTATGCGCCAAGCAAGGCATAAATCCAAGTTTAGGGCGCATTGCCACCGCACACACTCTGGATGATCGTGCAGAAACATTTTTTATGCGGGCGATCGTGGGTGCAGGAGCAGGGGCATTGTCTTCGATACCATATATGAATGGTCGCGTTATCAGACCGCTGTTGGACTTAAGTCGTGAGCAGCTTAGAGTGTGGTTGCTGGAAGTTCCGGGAAAGCAATCCAAAAAAGAGCCGTGGCGTGAGGACATAACCAACGAGGACACCGGCAAGCTAAGGGCATTTGTGCGCCATGAGCTTATTCCCATTGCCAAAAAGCGTAACCCCGATCTGCTTGCTACGATGGCTCAAAGTTTGGACAATTTAGCTGCAGATGATGCCTTGCTTACCAAGCTTGTAGAGCAACTTGAGCAGCGATTTTTGACTTGTGGCGACAAGGGCAGCTATAAGATTGATGCTGCGCTTTTTGGTGAAGACGAAGCTCTTGTCAAGCGGATCGTTCACAGAACCTGCAAAAAGGTTTTGCCACTGCAAGACAGGATCACAGCGATTCATGTAAACACGATTGCCACGCAGGGAGCAAACAGTAATTTTGCTATTGATCTGCCGGGTAATGCGCGAGTTGTCAACAAGTATGGTGTGCTTACATTTTATCCACCAGCAAAAAACACACAGCAAAACGAAACGGATCCATCCTTAAATATCTCGCTGGTAGAAGGCGAGCCTCTGCAACTGCCGGATGGCAGACAGATCGTATTCACCAAGGTGGACAGCGGTCTGTTCAAGCAGGATCCCGTTGCATACGCCCGCACCTTCTCCACATCTTCACATGTTTTTGTTTGTGGAGATAAACTTGCCAATGCCGTGCTGTTCGCAAGCTACATCCAACCCGGCGATCGGTTTTGTCCTCTAGGCATGAAAGGCAAGCACAAATTGGTGTCTGATGTGCTTATCGACAAGAAAATTCCCGAACAAGACCGCGCTCACATAATCAAAGTCACGTTGTCTACATGCGAAAACATTCCCGGCGAGCCAAGTCAAGAAATAATTTGGCTCGTAGATATACAATTAGATGAACGTTTTAAGGTCAGCGATGCAACAACTACAATGTTCAGTATACTGGTCTCTTAACATTGGCGAGGAGTATTCACGCATAAGTAGCAGCAAAGATTCATGAAAGGAATGAGCCGATGCACGAGAACCTCACAAAGGTTCTCTTCACCGAAGAAGAGATTTCCAAACGCGTCAAAGAGTTGGGCGCACAGATCAAGAAAGACTACGAAGGAAAAGATCTAATCTTGATCACGGTTTTAAGAGGAGCTTTTATTTTTATGGCTGATTTGGTGCGCGCTATTGACACCGATGAGGTAGAGATGGACTTTATGGCGGTATCCAGTTACGGAGCACAGGCTAAAACGTCCGGTATCGTGCGAATACTCAAGGATTTGGATACAAATATCGAGGGGCGCAACGTGCTCATAGTTGAGGACATTTTGGATAGCGGTGTAACGCTTAAGTACCTCTCCAAAAATATAAAGTCGCGCAATCCTAAGTCATTAGAAGTAGTTACTTTGCTGCTCAAAGAGGGCAAGCAAGAAACAGATATGAGATGTAAGTATATAGGTTTTGAATGCGAAGATGCATTTGTTGTTGGTTATGGTCTGGATTATGCCGAGAAGTACCGCAATCTTCCCTACATTGGGGTGCTTGACCCCAAGGCATACTCATAATAGCTATAATCTGACACAGTCTTAATTAGCAGGAAGTGAGCAAGTTAGTGGATAAAAAAAGAGGCTCAAGAAATTGGATAATTTATGGTCTGCTGTTATTGGTATTGGTAGGCATAATATCCTCGCAGCTTTTTGGGGGAATGTTCAACAGAGAACAGCCGGAGGCAATTACTACAGATAAGTTCATTTCCTATTTAAAGGAAGACCGAATAGTTGATGTCACTTACATGGTGGCAACTGCGNNGAGACCGCAGATACTCCCAAGGATCAGGCTAAGAAATTCACGTCAACATGGGTTGGCGACGATTCCTACAACGAGATGATGCAGCGCAACTCCGGCAATAAAAACCTGGAGTCTTACAATGTTGACACGTCCAATCCCAACGGTTGGATATCAACGCTGCTTACAGTGATCTTGCCCATCGGTCTTATTATCTTGGTGTTCTGGATCATGTTTAGCATGTTTAACAACTCCAACAA